>JBDGPX010000027.1:0-13030 GCA_042219475.1 Halobacteriales archaeon | reverse complement strand
TACCGGTAAGGGCCTCCGTTAGAGACAGAGGGGGGTCTGGGGGGAGGTGAGCCGGCCCCCATCTAACGCTACTGGCCGGTCTTAACCGTTGTGTGACAGAGGGTGTCTTGGTTGGCGCTTCCGGCTGGTCAGCGTCCGGCGTGTCCCCGATCGGATAGGAGGAGGAGTGGTGGATTCTACCCGTAGCCTTGTGCGCGGTGATTTCGGAACCGAGGTAGAAGGCTTGAGACGGCGTTATGCGGAGGTTTCAGGCGATTTAGGCTCGGCCAGAATCCGACGCACTCTCCTCATATAAAGTAAACCTTATTGAGACAATATATTTCTTTCTATTTTACTGTGAAATTAGGAAGGGGGCTTCTGGACTTCGGCAGGTTTCAGCAGGCGGTGTGATTTGTCTCCTCGCCTTCCAAGCCCAAACCGGAACCAATTGAGAAACGTGGCGGGTTTTGAAGTCGGCACCCGAAATTCTGTTTATTTTACTTGATTATAATAACAGGCCCTATGGACAATGCTTCATAGTAATATTAGTGTCTTCAGACCAGCCCGTGACCGGCGAGTCTGGTCTATACGGCTGTGTGACGTTCTCGACTTACTCGGCCCCTTCGTAAACTGGATAATTCCTATCTGAATCCCTTATAAACCTATTTAAAGAAAAGGTTCGGTCCGTCCGTCGAAATGCACCTTGACAAAGGGGTTGATTCCAACTACTGGTGCGACTCTTTGGATTCGCCCCCAAGGAGCAAAACGTCAAGTGGATAACCTCCGCCGTCTGGCAAAATTTAAGACAGTCATGGGTCAAAATGTAATCGCCGGTTCCACCGAATCGGAATTGGGTCGTTAGGCGCTGTAACGGCCAACTTGCGAAGCAAGTGCGAGGGTAGCCAAGCCAGGAAACGGCGGCGGACTCAAGATCCGCTCCCGTAGGGGTCCAAGGGTTCAAATCCCTTCCCTCGCACATTGAACAAGGGTTTAATTCCCCTACGGCGGTGCGATCTTCCCTCGCACCATTCCTCGAAGAGATCACCGAAGAGTCGATCGTATCGATGTCGGTGAACCATCCTCGATATTTGGTCAGAGCGGTTCAGCGCTCAAGGGTGGCGAGCACACCGGTCGAGAGATCGATGACGCCCACTTAGACGGTAAACCGAAGCGAATCCTCGGCCCCGCTGATCCGAACGATGACGCGGTGGCTACCGGCCGAGAGATCGATCTCGATGACGATTCGGGCGATCACTCCGGGTTCCCAGAACTCGGAATCGATCGGCTCGATCGAGTGTGTGGTGCCATATCGGCCGTCAACGGTGATATCGAGGTTATCGCCTTGTGCCGATAATTGGCTTGAGCCGACGTTGTGGACGAGCAGCGTGAGATTGTTGCTGGTCTCGTTGTAAATGTCGCTTTCGGCGTCGCTGACGATATCGATATCGCTCCGGACTTGATTGCTCAACTCGAATGCCTGATCGTCGATGGCCGCTCCGACCTGGCCGACCTGGCCGGTTAGCGTTGTCGCCACACCGGCAACGATCAACAGGCTTGTGATGAAGATGATCAGTTCCGAGATCGAGCTGCTGGCCATCGGCCGTCAGGTAACCTCCGCCGTTGCTTGGACACCAAATCGCGTCGCGATCTTCACTCGGTTCGGGTCACGATCGACACTGATGTCGATCCGGAGCTTTCCGCCTTCGAGCCAGAGATCGGCATCCTCGACACCGGCGACCGATTGTGATTGGTAGATATCGGTGTAGTTGTTGTCGACGAGCACATCCGTATGATTGACCGTCAGTGTCGTCGCACCGGTATTTTCGATGACGATCGAGAGGGTCGTGTTGCTCGCATTGTAGCTGGCGGTTAGGATCGTGATGTCGGTATCCTGCATCGCTTGGATATCATTGTGAAACACCGATTGTGAACGGTGAATCCGGTCGAAACTGTTCGAGACCGTCGGATACAGAATACTCCCCGCTACCAACAGGCCCACGAAGACGACTGCCGCCGATCCGCTGACGCTAAAACCCATCGATGGCCCTCCGGAGTGATCGATCGGACAACCTTCCGGCAACTGATGCCATTCTCGATACCAACGGAGCCGGACGACTGATCCAGCGAGATGCTAGACGGCCATTGGATGAAACAGGGGAAAAGTTCGGAGAGGAAGTAGCCGAAAACATTCGTAATTAGCGCTGATAGAGCGTTGTTCGGAGACATACTAAAACAGTCGGGACTAATATTCAGGGCTGATAACCGAAACAGGCGTGGATCGATCGAACATCCGGATGCGATTTCCCAGACCGCTCAGTCGTTGGATAATCGACGAACACAGTTTTATATACTGAAATGGGGCCAGAGCCGTCGCACCGTGATAGGTGAGCGCCAACTCCGGGCGTATGGGCGGATGTTCATTACTGGATCGTGGGTGTTCGTCGTTGGGGGCTGGATAACGATCATTGCCCTCGAATCGTTGACTACCCTTTCCCACTTTGCTCGGGTGACAACTGTCGAACCGATACCAACGTTTTCCCTCCACGCCGTGCTCGTTCGGACGGTCCTGGGTGCCTACCTCACTGGAATCGGAGCCATCAGCATCGGAACGATCCTACTCGTGGTCGGATTCGTGATGCTGGATGTACACGGGAAGTGAAAGCCGTGGGTTTCCGCGCTGTTACCGATGTGACCTCGCATAGAGAGCCGATCGGGCTGTTGTCCGATCGAAAGGGTCCTCGGAATAATCCCGAGTTCGGAGATCGCTGGGAGAATCGCCGTTCAATCCCGTTCGCTCGGCGGGCGGTATTCCCGGCCATCCGCTCGCATCTCCTCTTCGAGCCGGTCGGTCAACACTGGTCGACCACGACCGTCGGCGGCTTCGATTCGATTCCCGCGATCCCAGAGATAAACCACCGCGACCGGAGGGAGCATGACGACAGCGGGGTAGTAAACGAACCGGTCGACATCCCACTCGACACCGGCCGATCGGAGCGTTCGCAGGTCGGCATAGAGCAGGCCGGCAAGGACAGAGCCAACGGCCAACGAGATCGACGTCACGATCGAGGGTGAGAGACCGATGATCGATACCGTGAGGACGACAATCAGCCAGACGACAATGCCGAGTTGGATCACACGGCGGTAGGGAGATTGGATCGCGGCCGCCTGCTCACGGTTGGTCGCACGTGATGCGGGTGGCTCGCGCATTCAACGGGATTGTGAGAGGCAACCCAGATATAATCCGGGTATTGTCGAGTCGTGACGACGGGATCAGACGACGGCCGACGGATCGACGGAGAGATCGAGGGACAGTGGGACAGTTCCTTTGGTATACCCCCAGACCCGACCATCGGGCCGCATCCGGAAGATCACCGCCGGGCGGTGGCTCACGGCCGGTTGCTCGCCGAGAATCGCCTGCCAGTCATCGTCGGGAAAGCTCGAACAATCGACGAACAGGACCACACCGCCACCGTGTTCGCTCAGCTGTCCATCCACCTTGGTGGCGGCCGTCTCACGGATCGCGTCGATCGGGGAGTTGGCCGCCCGTTCCGTCGGTGGCTGGGGACGGGTGACCTCGACCAGCGTGACTTGGTGATCGTCTTCGACGCGAAAATCGATCGAATGACCCGTCGATACAGCGGCTTCCGGCTCGATGACATACCCGGCCTGGGTAAGCAGATACGCGACGTTGAATTCACCCATTGTCGCCCGCATGCGAGTCAGATCGAGATACTCCGATGTCCCTAATTTCGACGCCATCAGATATCGGTGACCATCGAGAACGCCACTGACGAGGAACTCTTCATAAAACGTGAGCGCCTGTTCGATATCGGTATCGGGAAAGCCGGCGGCGTGTTCGGCGAAGAATACCCGGGTCGTATCGCGACCGTCCTTCGAGAGGAAGACGGGTAAAAAAAACCACGCCAGCGTCGGATACGATTCGAGCCACGGCGACTCCATCCGAAGCTGTGCTAGCAGTTCGCGTTGGCCCCAATCGGCGATCGGGCCGGGCGACTCATCGAAGGTGTACTTATCCGTCCGCCAGAGGACACTGGGCGTCTCGGTATTCCCGATCCAATGGCCCTCCGAACCGCCGCCGTCCGGCCATACAAAGAGGGCGACGTCACCGTTGTCCATCTCGAACCGCCTGGCATCATAGCCAGACGGCGGAACAAACCAGGGTCGGCGCATCCGAGCACCGAGGGTGGAATCGAGGGGCTCAAAGAGCGCAGAGCGGACTCGATCGAGATCCCAGTACTCGGTCGATCGACGAAAGCGAAGCGGCGTCGCCACACGCACTATAGGCGGGTCATGACTTTAGCCCTTACGAGGGATGACCGGCGATCGTTTTTGTCGGATGATCACGTATAGAGACACGCTATGGATGAGGACACCCGTGACGAGTCCGTCGGACCACCGCCAGTTGATCAGGATCCGCCCGACTGGCGGGCTGATGGTCGATGGGAACACACGACGCTCAGGGAGACGACGCTCCGTGGGGTGTGGCTCTACAACCCGGTTGCTTTCCACGAATCGCATGACCGTTTCGAGAATGTATGGTCGTGTGTAAACAAATCGGATCATCAGGGAAGCGGGTTCAAACGGCCAGCAACTAGCCTATGAACGACCATACGCGGGACCCCACTGTAGCCCCACCAATTTCAGGAAACCCGACCGGGTGGAATCCGGAAACTGAGAGATGGGAACACGCAACCCTTCGTCGAGCGGTGATCCACGGCGTACGGCTATACAACGCCGGCGCATACCACGAATCGCATGATTGTTTTGAATGGGAGTGGTATAACTACGGGAGCGGAACCACCGAAAGCGCCTTTGCTCACGGAATGGTGCAAGTGGCGGCGGGCGCGTACAAGCACTTCGATTTTGAGAATGATGACGGTATGCGTAGCCTCTTCGAGACGGCGTTACAATATCTCCACGGTGTCCCGACCGATTACTATGGAGTCGATCTGCTCGGCGTGAGAACCACGCTCACGAACGCGCTTAAGGATCCAAACGCGTTAGATGGGTGGCAAATCGAACTAGACGAGCAACGACCGGAAGCGGGACCGGCAGATTACGAACACGCCGAAAGCCTCGAATGAGGCTGTTCGTAGGGATCAGCGAAGCAGTCCATAGTTTTTGTAGCAGAACTAGTTCAAGCACCACTAATAACAATCCGGACGGGAGTTTCTGACCGCGGTTGTATCGGGCGTAATCGCACGCGACAATCGGAGCAGATGATTTAAATATGGGACTATGCCTTCCAGATAGGTGGATGCAGACAATGGCGTTGATCGGGGCCGCAATAGTCCTACTCCTAACGGTTGGTGTAGGTATCGTGGCGCACGAACTTTCACACGCGACAGTCCTGTCCCTCTTTGGGATTCAGTGGGACATCAACATCGACCCGGAACGAATCGGAACCGGTCAGTTCGACACAAGCATCTTCGGGGCCTGGGCGACGGTCACGCCCCGAGAGATTTCTCCCGAAACGTCTGTCTTGGCAATGCGACTGTCGTCCGTTGCACCCCTGGTTCTTGCAGTTCCCTTCGTGACCGTCGGTACTGGCATATTGCCGGATCCTCTGCACGCAGACAGCCTGCTTCTCACTGCGTGGACTGTCGGGTGGCTGGCCTGTGCAATCCCGAGTCCCCAGGATTTCTCAGTGTTCTGGCACGCTGAACGTGCAGTTGCAGAACACACGGTTGGGTCCTCCGAGGAGTAAGCGGCCCAATCCTCCAGTTGGCTGTCGCATCCTGTTCGGATCACCAATCGGTAATCGCCGGTGGGTTAGAGGACGAACGAGATGACCGCCAGAACGACGAATATGATGACAAGCCATTTGGCGATCTGCATGCTGAGCCCGGCAACCCCGCTCGCACCGAGAATCCCCGCAACGACCGCGAGTATCAGGAACAGGATCGCGAGTTCGATGAACCCCCCTCCAAACTGCAGCGGGGCTAACTGTGCTGACGCCGCCACGTCCAAGGCTGCTTGGCCGAGTGTCATGTCATAATCCCACAGAATCGGGACGGGAGGTACTGTTGCATGGTGTATCATACCACCCAAGAGAGATCATCCAACGTGAACAAAAACGACCAAAGAACCATCAGATAGCGGTTATCGCAACACTTCGGAAGATGTTGATCTCAATCCTCTACATACATCCTCTGAGAATTGTGATAGAGATACGAGCGTATACCCCCGACTTCCCGTGAGTGAGGAGTGTTCCGACGCTCAGTCGGAACCGAGGAGCGAACAGGCGGGGATCGAGCGGACAGCATCGTGTGTCAATCAACCGTTCGATGCAGTGTCGGAATTGGATTTCCCACCGTTTCACTTCCGCTCCGAGTGGCCGAATCGACCGGACAAAAAAATTGAGGATCAGCGACCAAGTTGTCCGAGCTGACCGCGCAATCGAAGACTTCTAAATTGAAAAATAGCAGGTCGGTCAGCTAATCCGCCGGCCGTTGTGTCGCGATCTGGTTCTGAGGATCGATGACCGTTATCTTAGTTGAGGACACTTCGTCGACGGGCGAACCGATCTATCGATAGGAGAAAGTGAAAATATCAGTCGGACATTCGGTCACCCGTTTTACGGTAAAGTCCGTCAGTCGGTCTCCGGGACGAATTCGACGAGAGTGAGGTCGCGATCGAGCATGCAGTACTCGTGTGGCGGCTCGCCGATCACCGATTCGATGCGACGTTCCGATTCGAAGTCTAAGCCATCGGGGACACAGTACTCGTGGCTCGGACATTCAGTGTGGGGACACGGCCCGGCGAGTTCGGTAGTATTGCCCGCGAAGGCCTGCGTCGACGGGACGTTTGCCTTGATCGGTGCGGGTTCGACCTCCACAGCCACGACCCCCTCGTCGTGGACGCCACATTCGAGGATCGGAGCGTCTTCCCGGGTATCAACGACGCGGTAACGGGTCCCTTCCGACAGATTAAGACACTGATCACGGTAGGGACAGCCCTCACAGGCCCTCGCCTCACCCCGATAGACGAACTCTGTGCCGACGTCGGCCAGCCGGGTCCCGATGAGGGTGAGCTCGGCCATATCCATCCATTCGGACGCCCGCGGTTAAGCCTCTCGCCCCTCGCCGGTGAGGCCGTCGAGCTTTTCCAGATACGCATCGCGTGGCTGTTGATACGCCGCCCGATAATCGATATCGCCAGCGACGAACCGGTCGGCGATTGACACTGCTCGATCAATCGCTGTATTGCGGTCCTCGACCGTCACATCGACGCTACGAACACGGACATCCGGCTCGAGATAGAGCGCGACGTACCACGATTCCGCGTGGCGATGGTGGCCCGGCCGCTGGTTGGGTGAGGACCCCGGAGCGACAGTGATCGTCGGGAGGCATGCCGGGGGAAACGTCGACGAATCGAACACGTCAGGACGGAATGCCAGAATGATCCGGGCGTCAGGTTCCTCGCTCCAGACGACCCATCCCTCCGGCAGCGACGCCAACGGTGCCATATCGACGCATCGCTCGGCACGGTAAAGGGTGCACCGATCCGACAGGAAGTCCACGGAGATCAGGTTCCCAACGGTAAGTTCCCGCCCGGTGTCGAATTCGGGAGAGAATTGGGTCGGAACAGCGAAAAGGGTTATATGGTTACAATTCTCATGGTTTAATGTTGTATCGGTTTACCGAAGCCGGTACGCCGCCCGCGATCAAGCCGAAGGGCCGATTCGAACCGGTCGACCCCGTCAGGTGGGAGGGACCTGATACGTTCCGGTGACCGTCGCCACGGGGATTACACGCCGGCAGGGTAGCTTCTGTGCTCCCACGGCGTCGACGGCGGGCGACGACAGCCACCAACCAACAATGACAGGCGATATCGACACACTCGCTGACATCAGTGAGGATTATCAGGCGTCCATGCCGGACGACCTCCGGGAGTCGCATAGCTTCGACTGGTATCTGGACGAACTCGAGGACGATCCAAGGATCGCACGCAATGCACACCAACGTGTCGCGGACATGTTCGACTACTACGGGTCGGACTACGACGAGGATGCCGGATTCGTCCGGTACCACCTCGCCTCGGAAGACCCGCTTGACGACGGCGAGAATGTCTTCTACGGTGACGCCGTCCATCGAGCGATTCACGAGTTCGTCAATAAGATCAAAAGCGGCGCCCGCCGATTGGGGCCCGAACGGCGCATCAAGCTGCTGTTGGGTCCAGTCGGCTCCGGGAAATCCGACTTCGATAGCCAACTCCGGCGATACTTCGAAGCGTACACCCTGACCGATGCCGGACGGATGTACACCTTCCGGTGGGTCGATCTGTGTTCAGTCATCGACGATCAGGATCCAGCCGACGACGTCGTCCGGTCGCCGATGAATCAGGATCCACTGGTGCTACTGCCCCTCGACCAGCGCGAGCGCGTGATCGATTCGATCAACGAGTCGCTCGATGCGCCCTACACCATCGAGAACGAGCAGTCCCTCGATCCGGCGTCGGCGTTCTACATGGACGCGCTGTTAGAACACTACGACGACGACTTAGCGGCCGTCCTCGAGAACCACATCGAAGTCGTACGTTTGGTCGCCGATGAGACCAAACGCCAGGCAATCGAGACGTTCGAACCCAAGGACAAGAAAAACCAGGATGAAACGGAGCTGACGGGCGACGTCAATTACGCCAAGCTCGCGGTTTACGGCGAATCTGATCCACGCGCGTTCGACTATTCAGGCGCGTTCTGTAACGCCAATCGTGGCATCTTCTCCGGGGAGGAGTTACTCAAACTCCAACGGGAGTTCCTCTATGACTTCCTCCATGCGACCCAAGAGCAGACGATCAAACCGAAGAACAATCCACGGATCGACATCGATCAGGTGATCGTTGGCCGGACGAACATGCCCGAGTACCGCGACAAGAAGGGCGACGAGAAGATGGAGGCGTTCAACGACCGGACCAAACGAATCGACTTCCCGTACGTCCTCGAATACGAGGAGGAAGCCAACATCTACCGGAAACTGCTCTCGAACGCGGACGTCCCCGATATCCACATCGAACCCCACACCCACGAGATGGCGGGGCTCTTTGCGGTATTGACACGCATCGAGCCGCCGGATGTCGATACGATCGATCTCCTCCAGAAGGCGAAGGCCTACAACGGCGAAACCGATGAACTCGAGGATATCGACGTTCGGAAACTTCGTGACGAGGGCGAGGAAGCCGCCGAGATCGGTGAGGGGATGACCGGCATCTCTGCCCGGTTCGTCGGCGATGAAATCGCCGAAGCGATCATGGATTCGAAACATCGAGGGCGGGGGTTCCTCTCACCGCTGACGGTGTTCAATCATCTCGAGGAGAACCTCGAAAACCACGGATCGATCCCCGCCGATCGGTTCGAGGAATTCTACCGTCACCTCGAGACGGTTCGGGAGGAATACCGCAACCGGGCCATCGAGGACGTCCGGCACGCCCTCGCCTACGATGTCGATGAGATCCAACGCCAGGGCGAAAAGTACATGGATCACGTCATGGCGTACATCGACAACGACACCGTCACCGATGAACTCACCGGCCAAGAACAGGAGCCCGACGAGACGTTCCTCCGTTCGGTCGAGGAGAAACTCGACATCCCCGAAGACCGCAAAGACGACTTCCGCCAGGAAGTCTCGAACTGGGTTTCCCGCCGGGCCCGGCAGGGCGAGGCGTTCTCACCACAGGACAACGATCGGCTGCGGCGAGCCTTAGAGCGGAAACTCTGGGAGGACAAAAAGCACAACATCAACTTCTCCGCACTGGTCTCAAGCGGCGACATCGACGACGAAGAGCGGTCGGCCTGGATCGATGCACTGATCGATCAGGGCTACTCCGAGGACGGTGCCAAGGAGGTGCTCGAATTCGCCGGTGCGGCCGTCGCCAAAGCCGAGCTCGAGGAATGACCGCCGGCGAAAACTACGTCCGCGATGCGGATCGGGCGCTCGAGACGACCTACGAAGCGCCGATCTCGTTAGAGGAATACGTCGACGCCGTCTTCGAGAATCCGACGATCGCGGCCCACGCGACGAAGTATCTCCTGTCGGCCATCGAGGCCGCTGGTACCCGGACCGTCATCGAGGAGGGTGAGGAGAAAGAGCGGTATCGCTTCTTCGACGACCCCTACAACGGCGGCGAACATGCCGTCCTCGGGAACACCGAGGTCCTCAATGGATTCGTCGAGGACCTCCGGTCGATCGCCGCCGGCCGGGGGAAAGCCGAGAAAATCATCTGGTTTGCGGGGCCGACCGCGACCGGCAAATCGGAGTTCAAACGCTGTCTGATCAGCGGGCTGCGGGAGTTCTCGAAGACGGAAGCGGGCCGGCGCTATACCATCGAGTGGAACATCAGCGGTGCCCAGGCCGGTCATGGACTGAGCTATGGTGACGACCGATCGGCCGAGGAGGATGACTGGTACGAAAGCCCCGTCCAGGCCAATCCACTGACGGTGTTCCCACCGGAGACGCGAGAAACACTGCTCGAGGAACTCAACGAACGAACCGAGGCTGGCAACGAGATCCGGTGTGACCAGCGGTTGGATCCGTTCTCCCGGGAAGCGTTCGAGTTCCTCGAAGAACAGTATCGACGCCAGGGGAAATCCGATCTGTTCTCGGCGGTGACCGACCAGCGTCACTTGCGAGTCAAAAATTACGTCGTCGATGTCGGGACCGGCATCGGCGTTCTCCACGCCGAGGACAGCGGTTCACCGAAAGAACGGTTGGTTGGCGGATGGATGCCGGAAATGCTCCGGGAGCTGGATTCGCGGGGACGAAAGAACCCCCAGGCATTCAGTTACGACGGGATCCTCTCACAGGGCAACGGCGGACTCACCATCGTCGAGGACGCTGCCCAACACGCCGATCTGCTCCATAAACTGTTGAACGTCCCCGACGAGGGGTCGGTAAAGTTGGATAAGGGGATCGGCATGGACATCGATACCCAGATGGTGGTTATTTCGAATCCCGATCTCGAATCCCAGCTCAACCAGCATGCCGACCGCCAGGGCCAGGACCCGTTGAAGGCATTGAAACGCCGGCTCGACAAACGCGAGATCGGGTATCTGACCAATATCAGCCTCGAGGTCGAGTTGATCCGACGGGAGCTGACCGGCGAACGCGAAGTGTGGGAGGCCGATTCCTACGAGACGCTCGATGAACGGATCGTCGAGGGGGTTACGATGACGATCAATGACGGCGACGAACGGGTCGAACGGGAGTTCGCCCCTCACGCGATCGAAGCCGCAGCCCTGTACGACGTCGTCACGCGGCTCGATACCGATGATCTCCCCAACGGCATCGATATCACCGAGAAGGCGTTACTCTATGACCGTGGCTATCTGACGGATGGGGAGGACCGTCGTGAAACCGACGACTTCGATTTCGATGCGGAATCGACCGATGGCGAGCACGGCATCCCGGTCACGTATACGCGTGACGTCCTGGCGGGCCTCCTGGCGGACGACACCGAACGGGACCATCCGGAGTTGCCGGTCGAGCGGGTGATCATGCCGGAGGACATTCTCAACACGATGGCCGAGGGGTTGCGCGACGCACCGGTCTTTTCGGCCTCGGAACGTGGGGAGTTCGAGAACCGGGTCGTCCCGGTGAAAGACTACATCTTCGATCGGCAAGAGGCCGATGTCTTAGAAGCGATGCTCGCCGATCACCGGGCCGATGAAGCGACCGTGACCGAGTACGTCGAACACGTCTACGCTTGGGCGACCGACGAGCCCATAGAGACCGATCGGGGCGAGGAGATCGATCCTGATCCGCTGACGATGAAGGTCTTCGAGATCGAGCATCTCGGTCGGTTCGAGGAGAGCGATTATATGGGAACGGAACCATCCGAGGCGGTGGAGGAGTTCCGTCGCGAACAGCTCATCACCGCCCTGAATCGACGCGCCTGGCAGCAACGCGACGAAGGATTCGAAGTCAGTAACGTCGATCTGACGGAAATCCCGGCGCTCCAGGACATCCTCGCGACCAACGACTGGGATGATGTCCGCCGAATCTTCGAGGATTTCGATCCCAAACAGTGGAGCGATCCACCGAGCGGGACCGAAACGGCGGCGGTCAAAGCCGAGACGGTCGAGGAACTGATCGACCGTGGCTATTCGGAAGCCTCAGCTGAGTTAACGAGTCAACACGTCATGGATCAGGTGAGTTACCGATGGGACTGAAAGACGATCTCGAACGCTACCGGCAGGTCGGCGAGGAGCGCCGACAGGATCTCGCCGATTTCATCCAGTACGGTGACCTCGGTCGGAGCAAGGACGATACCGTCCGCATCCCGATCAAGGTGGTCGATCTCCCGGAGTTTCAGTACGATCGCCGGGACATGGGTGGGGTCGGTCAGGGCGATGCCGAACCGGGTGATCCGGTCGGTGACCCACAGCCACAGCCCGGTGACGAACCGGGCGAACCCGGCGAGGAAGGCGGCGAGCACGAGTACTACGAGATGGATCCCGAGGAGTTCGCCGAGGAACTCGATGAGGAACTCGGACTCGATCTCGATCCCAAAGGTAAGGAAGTCATCGAAGAACGGGAGGGTGACTTCGTCGAGATGGCGCGGGCGGGCCCTCGCAGCACGCTCGATCTCGAGTATCTGTTCCGGGAGGGGCTCAAACGGAAACTCGCGACGGATTTCGATGACGAGTATGTCCGTGAGGCACTCCGGATCGATGGGTGGGGTCCCGATGAGGTCTTCACTTGGGCCCGCAACCAGCATATCGCGGTCTCGAAGGCTTGGATCGAGGACGCCGCCGACGCCATCCCGGCCGATGAACGGGACCGATGGCCGGACATCGAGACGATGGAGGAGTCGGTCGACCGCGAGCCGGCGATCCAGCGACTCCGACGAACCGGCCTCGATCGGCTGCCACTTCGTCGGGAGGACGAGCGATTCCGGCATCCCGAGATCATCGAGGAACGGGAGAAAAACGTCGTCGTCGTCAACATCCGCGACGTGTCGGGGTCGATGCGACAGAAAAAGCGCGAACTCGTCGAGCGGACGTTCACGCCGCTCGACTGGTACCTACAAGGGA
>JBDGPX010000054.1:0-13506 GCA_042219475.1 Halobacteriales archaeon | reverse complement strand
TGGCGAAGCTGCCGAGCTCGGGGATCTCCGAGGACGGCTCGATGCTCAGTGGCTTCTGCGGGCGGACGGTCACGACCGCCGCGTCGCCCGACTGGATGAAGTCGGGATTCTCCTCCTCGATGTCGCCGGAGGAGGGGTCGATCTTCTGATCGATCGACTCAACGGTACAGGCTACCTGGGCGGTGTGGGCGTGGAAGACCGGCGTGTAGCCGGCGGTGATCACCGAGGGGTGCTGCATGACGACGATCTGGGCCTGGAAGGTCTCGGCGACCGTCGGCGGGTCATCGGCGGGCCCACAGACGTCACCACGGCGGATGTCGTCTTTCCCGACGCCACGGACGTTGAACCCGACGTTGTCACCGGGACCGGCTTCGGGGACTTCCTCGTGGTGCATCTCGATGGATTTGACCTCGCCCGCGACGTCAGACGGCTGGAAGGAGACGTCATCGCCCGTGTTGAGCATACCGGTCTCGACACGGCCGACCGGGACCGTCCCGATGCCCGAGATCGTATAGACGTCCTGAATCGGCAGACGCAGCGGCGCGTCCGTCGGTGGCTGTGGCTCCTCAAGGTCGTCGAGGGCCTCCAGGAGCGTCCGGCCGTCGTACCACGGCGTGTTGTCGCTGTGTTCGGAAACGTTGTCGCCTTCGAACGCCGAGGTCGGGATGAACGAGGCGTCCTCGACGGAGAACCGGACCTGCTTGAGGAGTTCCTCGACTTCCGTGACGACCTCCTCGAAGCGGCTCTCTTCGTAGTCAACGAGGTCCATCTTGTTGATGGCGACCAGCAGCTCGTTGATCCCGAGCGTCCGGGCCAGGAAGACGTGCTCTTGGGTCTGGGGCTGGACGCCGTCGTCGGCGGCGACGACCAGGACCGCGTTGTCGGCCTGGGAGGCGCCGGTGATCATGTTCTTCACGAAGTCGCGGTGACCCGGACAGTCGACGATCGTGAAGTAGTAGTTGTCCGTGTCGAACTCCTGGTGGGCGATGTCGATGGTGACCCCGCGCTCTCGCTCCTCGGCGAGGTTGTCCATAACGTAGGCGAACTCGAAGCCGCCTTTGCCCTTCTCTTCGGCTTCTTCTTTGTACTGTTCGATGACGTGCTCCGGTACCGACCCCGTCTCGTAGAGGAGTCGGCCGACGAGCGTACTTTTCCCGTGGTCGACGTGACCGATAATGGCCAAGTTCTGGTGTGGTTTGTCGCTCATGATCGAAATCTCACGCGCTGGGGCGCTCTTCTGGGGGTTATTTGAGCGGAAGCGACTAAAACGATTTCGAAACGGTACGAGGTCAAACCGCTCTCCGTCACGCGATTCTCGTGTGAACGGTTATCACGACCGAGGGCGGGGGTGCGGCCACGCCGCGTTATCGATCGCGATCGGGCAAGCGCCCGACGTCCGAGAGGATCGCCGTCGCGGTTTCGGGACCGCCGGCCCCGCGGCCGCTTAGGTTCAGCCGGCCGCCGTGTTCGGTTTCGATCTGGACGATGTTGCGCGTCCCGGAGACCGCCAGCGCGGCGTCCTGGGGGACCAGTCGTGGTCCCACTTCGACGCCGTCCCGGGTCGCCTGACCGATCAGCCGAATCGTCCGGCCGTCCTCGGCGGCCAGTTCCAAGGCGCTACCGGGGATCTCCTCGATCCCCTCGACGGTCGCGTCTGTGAGTTCGAAGCCGCCGTTGGCCAGCACGTTTGCGACGATGACACATTTTAGGGCTGCGTCGGTGCCGTTGACATCGAAGGATGGATCGGCCTCGGCGACACCCAGATCCTGAGCCTCCGCGAGGACCTGCTCGTAGCCCAGCCCCTCAGCCGCCATTCGGGTGAGGATGAAGTTGGCCGTCCCGTTGAGTACGCCACGGACCGCCGTGACTTGACTCGGGCCGTGATCGAGCAGTGCGGTGATCGCCGGGATCGCACCGCCGACGGTCGCCTCGAATCGACATTCGCCGGCGCTGGCTGCGACCAGCGCCATCAGGTCTTCATAGCGTTCGGCGACTGGGCCCTTGTTCGCCAGTACGACGTGGCGGTCTCGCTCGAGCGCGCGTTCGACGTGGCCAAAGCCTGGTTGGGCATCGCCCAGCGTCGTCGGCGTCGCCTCCACGAGGACATCGTATGGTGCCTCAAGGGCTGCCGTCGATGCTTCCTCGCCAACGGCTCCCGACTCCGCTTTGCGATCGAGGACGGCATCGACATCGAGCCCATCGCCGTCGACAGCTGCGCTCGTCGAATCCGCCACAGCCGTCACGGTGTGTCCCGATTCGCCGGCCAGTTCGGCGACGGCACGCCCGACGGCCCCGGCACCCATCACCGCGAGTCGTTTGCCATCGCTCATGCTTCCACCCCATCAACGGGCGTGATGACACGCAGTCCCTTTCTGTCGGCGATCGAACGGACCTCCTGTAGCGTCGTTCCCAGCGCACCGGGTTCGGTGGCCAGTCGGAGTCGGGCGCTGGCCTCCTCATCGGGGCCCGCCGGTGCCTGTAACGAGAAATCAACGACCGTCGCATCGCCGCTATCCTCGATCTGCGAGAGCGTATCCGAGAGGTCACCCTGGACCAGCTCTCCGACCAACAGAACAACGATCTCCTCGCTGTACCGCTCGGCGCCCGCCTGCATCACGTTCACCCCGGCTTCACGGAGTGATTCGACGATGTCGTCGAACCGCTCGGGTGGGCATTCGAGATCGACCTCGACCGGGATATGACCACGTGGCGTGATATTGCCCCGTTCGTGGAAGATCGAGAGGAGATTCCCGCCCTGATCGGCGATCGGTTCAAGTGCCCGGAGGAGTTCCCCAGGGCGATCGACGAGCTCCAATCGAACCGTATGTGCCTGCGGTTCGCTTTCGACGTCGTCGTTCATCCTTATCCATACCTCCCCGTCAGGATGTTTGAATCGACTGATTTCGCCGTCGTACTGGACCGGGCTGGACGGGACGGTCGGAGTGGATTCGAACAGGTGTTCATGGAATTCGTGGTCGGGTCGCGTGCTGACATAGCCGATATGAGCGTGCTGTGTTGGGTTTGATGGTGGTTGACTATCTCTATGCCGTACCGTATCACTCCGTTCGACTGAACGATAACGGACAGGAACTCGGACGGGCAACAACGGAGAATGGGGATGGGGTGGGGCTGTGCGGCTAAACAGCCCCGGCTGTCGGCGTGCCGGAACGGACGACAGGGATTCGATAGACCTCGATGCTGAGCCGCCACATTACTCCAAGGGCCAATCCGTCCGGTAATCAACTTTGTGTTGTCCATCAGACTTGATCACCATCGTCGGGCCGGACCGTGATGGATCTCGTCGAATCGTAGCAAAAGGAAAGCGACCCGCGAAAAGTGCGGTTCGCTTGCCGCCCTGAATTGGTCCCCGCTGACGCTTCGGCCCTCCAAAGCGAAGCGTCACCCGCTCATAATCCCGTTGGGGATTTAAATATGGCGGTCGCCGGACATCCTTCATGGGTAATAACGATAGATGGCGTGGTGACTGCCGACCCTGATCGTCATTGACTGGTGCTCCAACCGCCCGCGAAGATCACCCACACCAAATCGCAATCGAAAAGCCAGACAGCCCTGCGCGAACCGTATGGTTCGTCACCGCTCCTCCATTATCGATGGTCGGTCCGATCGGGAGAAATCGCAGTTTCCAGTTTCAGTTGATTTCGATGTTATGCCTGGTCCCCTCAGCATCGATCGTGAAGGGGAGATGAACCTCGAGGACGCCGTTTTTGTAGGTCGCGCTGACCTCCTCTTCGACGATGTCCTCGGGGAGTGCGAGACGCTCGCGGACCGTTCGGCTCCGGGTTCTGGCATCGTCAGCGTCAGTCTCCTCGTGGACGGCCGAGAGGTACAGCTGGTTATCGACGATCCGCAGATCGATCTCCTCTTTCTCGAAGCCGGGCATGTCGGCCGTGAACACGAACTCGTCTTCGTGTTCGGTCAGGTCCATGTTGAACCCGTGACCGTGACCGAAGCGGCGTTCGTTGCGCTCATCATGATTCCCGTCGTCGCTGAGCATCCGGCGCTCAGTCACGGTCATCGGCTCCTCGGTCCACTCGTCGTTCCAGGTGCTCTGGAGGGTCCACATGTCCTGTCGGAACTGTTCCATCATCCGCTCCATCGTCTCAAAGGGGGTATATCGCATTTCGAATTCACCGATGGAATAGAGGACTGTTGAGATATTAAGTATGCTGAGACGTATGATAACGGTTGTCTCGGGCCTTATAAGGGAGATTTCGCGTTGTCACACTCCCGATTCCAATGCCGGACAACCAGGGCTGGCTAACTCCCGACCGGTTCGTCAGAAGTAATCGACAGCTTCGGGGAGTTCGAGCTTCATCCCCTTGCGCTCCCGGATCTCCATGATCTTCTCACGCTGGAGGTTATCGGCCATCTCCTCGAAGCCGGCGTTCTCGGTGTTCCAGGAGGCACGACCCTCGGTTGCCGACCGGATATCCGAGGAGAAGCCGATCATTTCCTCGACCGGCGCGACCCCCTCGATGACCATCTGATTGCCTTCCTGATACATGTCGTCGACCCGACCACGGCGACCCTGAATCTCGCCCGAAGCCGCGCCCATGTGCTCGGACGGGACGTCGATGCGGACGTTCTGCATCGGTTCGATCAGTCGGATCTTCGCGTCGATCAGTGCGTTGTGGACTGCCTGCCGGACGGCCGGGATGACCTGAGCCGGACCACGGTGGATGGCGTCCTCATGTAGTCGGGCATCAAGCAGCCGGACCAAGGCGCCTTCGACCGGTTCGGCGGCCAGTGGTCCCTCGTCCATGGCCTCGTCGAACCCTTCGACGACGAGCTCCATCGTCTCGTTGAGGTGCTGGATCCCTTTCGTATCGTCGATGAGGATGTTCGTCCCGAAGATATGCTCGACGTTCTGGGATGTCTCCTTGTCCATGCCCGCCTCCTGGAGGGCCTCACGGCGCTCCTGTTCGGGCATATCCATCGACGCTTCGCCGAGCTTGAGCTTCTCGACGATCTCCTCAGGGAGGGGCTCGACGGCCAGATAGAAGCGGTTGTGTCGGTTCGGCGAAATTCCCTCGACCTCGTCCGAGACCTCGACGGGGGATTCGCGGTAGACGACGATCGGTTCGCCGGTCGACACCGGGATGCCCTGATTCCGTTCGATCCGTTGGGTGATGACCTCGAGGTGCAGTTCGCCCTGTCCGGAGATCAGGTGTTCGCCGGTGTCTTCGTTGATCTCGACCTGGATTGTCGGATCCTCTTTCGAGACCTGCTGGAGCACTTCGATGAGCTTCGGCAGGTCGTCCATGTTCTGGGCCTCGATGGATTTCGTGATGACCGGCTCGGAGATGTGTTCGATCGACTCGAACGGCGTCATCTCGACTGAGGAGACCGTCGAACCGGCGATCGCGTCGTCCAATCCGGTGACGGCAACGATGTTACCGGCGGGCACCCGTTCGACCTCCTCGCGTTCCCCGCCCATGAAAATCCCGACCGATTGGATGCGGTTGGTGCCGGCTGTTCCCGAAACGTACAGATCTTGACCGCGTTCGATCGTTCCTGAGAACAGCCGCCCGGTGGCAATCTCGCCGGCGTGGGGATCGAGTCCGATATCGGTCACCATAAAGACGACTTCCCCGTCGTCGTCGACCTCACGCATCTGTTGGGCGAGGTCGAGGCTGTCGTCGCCCCGCCAGATGGTGTCGATCCGTCGGGACTGGGCTTCGGTCGGCGGAGGGAAGTGCTCGGCGACCATATCCAGGACGACGTTCGACAGCGGTGACCGCTCGTGGAGTTCCTGGATGTTCTCGTTGCGGTTGTAGTCGATGATATCGCCGAAGTCGATCCCGGTTTTGGCCATCGAGGGGGCGCTGATCGCCCAGTTGTACAGCGCCGAACCGAAGGCGACGGTACCGTCCTGGACCGAGACCTTCCAATTGTCGTCTTCGTAGCGATCGGGGGCAATCCCCCGGATGAGTTCGTTGACATCCCGGATCACCGACTGGAGCCGTTCCTGCATCTCCTCGGGACCCTCTTGGAGCTCGTTGATCAGCCGGTCGACCTTGTTGATGAACAGCGCGGGCTTGACGTCCTCCCGGAGCGCCTGTCGGAGCACCGTCTCGGTCTGGGGCATCGTCCCCTCGACGGCGTCGACGACCACGAGCGCGCCGTCAACGGCCCGCATCGCCCGTGTGACGTCACCGCCGAAGTCGACGTGTCCCGGTGTGTCGATCAGGTTGATGAGGTAATCCTGATCGTCGTACTGATGTGTCATCGAGACGTTCGCGGCATCGATCGTGATGCCCCGCTCCTGTTCGTCCTCCTCGGTGTCCATTGCGAGCTGTTGGCCGGCGAGGTCCTCGGAGATCATCCCCGCTCCGGCAAGCAGATTGTCGGTCAGCGTTGTCTTGCCGTGGTCGATGTGGGCGGCGATGGCGATGTTCCGGATGTTCTCCGGTTTGTCCATCAGCCGTTCACATTGCTCCACGATTTTCTTCCGTCGGCCCATTATACCGATAAGCTTGCGGGGGATACTGAAAAGGATAGTGTTTCGCCCGGACACGCGCGGTAGGGCGTCTCACACCTCCGATCAGGCTGTCAGCAACGCTTTGCTTCCGTGTCGATCGTTTCACCTCAACCGGTGGTCAGTCCCCGTCACCGAGCCGATTGAGCGCCACCCGCTCGATCGATCCTTCTCCAAGTAGCTCACAGAGCGGCGCTTTGAGGGCGTATTCTCCGGAATCGCGACGGTCGAGTGGGGCGCTAAACAGCCCGTCCGAGAGATCGTAGTTGGTCCAGACGCGGTGGGCAATGACGGCTGCTAGTGAATCGACCGTACTGGGGAACCGTGGCACGCCATGTGAGGTGTGTGGGGCGTCCGGGAGATAGGGATAATACCGATACGGGATCCGCACGTGATGGCTGTTGGTCGGCGTCCCCGAGACCAGACAATCCTCCGGTGTTTCGGGGAGTGTTGCCGCGAGGACCTCGTCGCCGGCGTTGATATCCTGTGGCTTCGGGTTCGGATGGCTCCCGACGTGAATCTGGAGATGTTCGCGCATGTGTCTGCCGTTATCGGTGTGTTGGGCTAGCCAGACTGCGATCGCCAGTGCATCGTCGGCATCGGCAGCGACACAGAGGAGGTCCTGCTCTTCGCGGCTAACCGGCGTGTAGGTCGCCGTCACCGCAAACGCCGTCGTCGGTGCGACGTCTCCCGAGCGAATGAAGTCCTGCCGGTTGAACTGGAGGTCTTGGGTCAGCCACTCGATCCGTTCCTCGCCGTCAGTGCGCCGGTAGCGAACGGGCAACACCTCGACCGTGACGACTGGGTCGTCCTCGGGATCGAGCTCCAACGTTGCCTCGATTCCCGCTCGGTCATCCGGCCCGAACGTCCCCGATCGGTACTCGCGTTCGGTCCAGTCCGGAGGAAGCGACACCACCGCTGCCATCGAATCGCCTGCCGACATATAGGCTCGTTGGAGATCCTGGGGTATCAGTCGTTCGTTTATCGCGATTCGAGAAACACGCCTCCGCTTCAGCGTGGGGTAGATGTCAACTCGACTCCGATCACGCACGCAGCCACCCCATGTGGCGCAAAAGTGATACGGACCGGGGTCTTGGACACGGACGACATGGACCTCCGTATGCAGGGGCCTGCGCCCGCCGCTCCCTTTCTCTCTGCCCGCGATCGATTCGAAACGGAGTATGATCTCTCGTTGCCGGTCCGGGTCCGGGTTCGATCGAATCCCGACGAACGGACATGGGCGGGTCATCACGACGATCATCACGTCCTCAATATCTCTAAGCAGGCCGCAAACAGCGCCATGGCGACCGAATTGGCGCTTCATGAGTATGCACACATGCACCGTCACGAGCAGCGCCATCCCTCTCACACTCAATCGACGACCGAGGCGCTCTTTCTGGCCTTTGCGGGTCGGCGTGTCGAACGCCGGAAACTCACTCACTGTTATCAGATCGCCAACCACATGAAGGACATCTACGCCGATGATATCACGCTCTCGGTCGGGCCGGCGAATAAGCTCATTTCCTTTCTCGAATCCCGGCTTGCCGGCGCTGTCGCCGATCAGCCCTCAACCCCACAACCGGTCGACTCGACGCGATTGACCCCGGCTATGGACTCGGACATCACCGCGATGAACGCCGCCTTCGCGCTGGCGTTACTCGAACGGCATGATCTGATTGATGCGGATCACCGTATCTATGATCTGGCCGCCGTCGCAGCCCATGACGCGCCGGATATCGACTTCGATCGGTTCAAACGGTCGTTCCGGGAACTCCACGAGGATCCCGACGAAAGCGAATACCGAAAGGTGCTGGTCGACATCGCCCGTGAATATGTTATCGGCTCGGACGGTACGGGTGCCGAACGGGCCGCCGACTGATCGTCAGCGTCGTTCACGGCCGGGATTGTTCGGCTGGTCCCTGCTGAAATTGGAGCAGAGTGTTTTCGATCTGCCGACTCGTAGGCGGGTGTAGATCATGTCCATGACGATCGCCATCATCGGGGCTGGAAGCGTCGGTAACAACCTGGCTTGAGGATAGGTCCAGGCGGGTCATGAGATCGTTTTTGGCGTCCGGGATCCGGACGGACACGACGCCAACCGGATCGCCGATGCGCTCGGCCACCGTGCTCGGGTTACGTCAGTCGATGACGCTATTGCGGCCGGCAACCCCGTTGTGCTCGCCGTTCCCGGCGATGTTGCCCCCGAACTCGCCGACTCCTACAGCGATCGCCCAACGGATCGCCACGGCGGCACCTCAGGCGACGGTGGTCAAGGCTTTCAATACGGTCGGGGCGGAGTAGTTCCGTGATCCCGCCTTCGATGGTGAGCCGGCGACGATGTTCGTCAGCGGCGACGATACGGCTGCCAAGGAGACGGTGATGGATCTCGTCGAAACGCTTGGTTTCGATCCCGTCGATGCCAGTGCGCTGTCGACCGCCCACCACCTCGAACACCTGGCCCGGTTTTGGATCTATCTCTCCGGCAGCTATGGCCGAGACATCGCGTTTCGATTGCTCGATAGCTGATCGAATTATCTATGGGTCGCTCCGCTCAGCATTTCGATGACGAGAACGACGACGACAACAAAAACAAAAACAGGTCCGGAATGAGTGGGTCCCGTCGTTATCGGGCGGCTGCGGCGACGCGCTCTTTCTCTTCTTTTTGATTGATGGCGTACGTCGAGACGTCGTAATCGGCCGCACCGAGCAGTTGGTTCGCGAGCGCCTCGTGAGCCGGGGTCGGTGATTTGAACGAGGCGTTGCGGGTGCCCTCGGCGATGAACTTCAGCGCCTGATCGACCCGTCGCTGGGGAGCGACATCGACTGCCTTCGGCACCGAGATGCCACCGTACTTCAGGCGGACAGTCTCCTCGCGCGGAGCGGCGTTCTCGACGGCACGAACGAGCACTTGCACCGGATTCTCCTCGACGCGGTTGTGGACGACCTCGAAGGCGTCACGGACGATCCGCTGGGTCTGCTGTTTCTTGCCGGTGTTGTGTTCTTCGAGCATCAGCCGGTTGATCAGCCGCTCGACGATGCTGATCTCCGACTTCTGGAACTGCTTGTTGGCGTGGCGGCCCATCGTGTGTGCGATCGGCGTCACCGTGATGTATCGCTCGGTGCTCGGATCGGTGAACTCGATCTCGGTGACGTCCCATTGACCGAAGAGTTTGGCCGGCGTCTCTTCCTCGGAACCAGCCGGCTGGTCGGGTTCGGGGGTTTCCTCGGTACTCATGGTTATCGCACCGGTTTCTCGGCGTTACCGCGGACTAGTTCGATCAGCGAGACGCCGTTGACCTTCTCGACCTTGTAGTTCACGCCCGAGAGGTCACCCATCGCACGGCCCTTCGCGCCCCCGATTCCGGCGATCGTGACTTCGTCGTGTTCATCGATGAAGGAGATCGCACCGTCACCGGGACAGAAGGCGGTGACCTGTTTGCCGTTCTTGATGAGCTGGACCCGGACACATTTCCGGATGGCGGAGTTTGGCTGTTTAGCCTCGATCCCGACTTTCTCGAGGACGATACCACGACCCTGTGGGGCGCCCTCCAGAGGATCGGATTTCTCTCGGAGGCCGCGAGCGCGCCGCGCATAATCGGAGTCGGACCATCGTTGGTTCTGACGGTCCTTCTTGAGTTTACGAGCGGCGTACTTACCGTTCGGCATACCGCGGAATACCCGATGAAGCTACTTAAGCCCCGTCTTTTGCCGTAACGCGGCCGGACCGGCCGACCCATCGATGCAATCGATCTGAGGTGACACCTCTCGTGGCGGCGTGTCGTCATGAACCAAACGATCGACCCCTGTCACCGTCGGCGGATCGACGGTGGTGTCCGCTCAGGCGAACTGGATGTCGTCGACGTCAAAATGCCGGGCCGCGAGCCGTCGGGCCATCTCGATGTTGCGGCCGTCCGTGCCGATCGCGACGCCTTTGTCCTCTTCGGCGACCTCAGCGTAGGCCACCCGTTCGTCGTTCTCGGAACCGTCACTGATGGTGACGTTGTAGACGGCGGCGGGCTCGAGGGTATTTGCGACGAACTCCTCGGCGGTGACGCCGTTTTTGACCAGTTCGACGTCGGCACCGATGTTCTCCTCGAGCTTGCGGACGTTCTGGCCGTCCGGCCCGATGGCCTGGCCCATCTGATCGGCCGCGACGACGAATACCACCCGGTCTTCGGCCTCGTCGACGATACAGTCACGGGCCGTCGAACCGGTCACGTCCTCGAACAGCGCGATGTACTGTCGGGCGGTATCAGTCAGCGTAATCGCCATATGCCACTCCTTGATTTCCGTGGTATCTCTCGGATGGGATCTTCATCGATGGTACGTGTGATCGCTCGATCACTACACGGCACGGGGCCGGATCAGTCCGCGCTCGACTCCCCGGAGCCGCCGGCGGCAAGCATCCGCAGGTCGACATCGCCGGTGCCGAGCTTGATCGGCTTCCCGACGATGACGTTCTCCGTGACGCCATTGAGGTCGTCGACCTCGCCGTGGACGGCGGCGTCGAGCAGGTGATTGACCGTGACTTCGAAGGCTGCCCGGGCCAGCACCGACTCCTTTGATCCGGAGATGCCGTGGCGGCCGATCGACTCGATCTCGCCGGTGTTGGTCATGATGTCGGCGACCAACATCAGGTGGCGGATGTTCACGTCGTCGAGGCCCTGTTCCTCGAGGGTGTTCATCGTCTCTTCGATGATCGCCTCGCGGGCGGCTTCGACACCCAGGGTCCGGTAGATCTCGTGGATATTGTTGGTAGTCGTCCGGGTCGAGTCGACTCCCTCGATCCCCATGACTTTCCCGAAGGCTGACCCCTCGGTGTAGAGGACGAATTCCTCCTCGTCTGCGTCTTCTTCCTTGCGGATGACGACCCGGGAGATGTCCTCGATCCCCTTGAAAACGATATCCCGGAGCTGCTCGACCAGCTGGAGCAGTTCGCGGTAACTGGGCTGTTCGGGACCGAATTCGATAACGGTCCCCTGGCGGGCGGTTTCGACACCGAGGTTCGATTCGATCGTACTAGCGATCTCGTCGGCGACATCCGTTGGATCCTCGGCGGTCGGCCACCGCTCCATCAGCGTCTCGTCGTTGAGGTTGATCCGGACGACCATATCGGCGACGTTCGTCGAGATGTCCCCGAGCGCGAGGATCTTCGTCGCCTCGATCTTCCAGACGACCTCGTGGGCCCGATCCCGGTCGCTGGCGTACTCGTCCTCGAGATACACCGTCATCATCGGCGTATCGGGTTCCTTCCGGGCGTCGACCAGTTCGATCAGCCGGGGCAGCCCCTGGGTGACGTCGATCTCGGCAACGCCGGCGTAGTGGAACGTGTTCATCGTCATCTGGGTACCGGGTTCCCCGATCGACTGCGCGCTGACCGTCCCGACCGGATCGAGCGGATCGACCCGCGTCTCGGTATAGCGATTCTCGACGGCGTCAGCGATCTCGGCGACCTGTTCGGCGGTGACGCCGTCGCGGTCCTCGATCGTCCGGTAGATCCGATCTTTGATCCGGTTCGGGAGATCGGTCCCCTCGACAACGGCCTCGATGTCGTCGGTGATCTCAGTCATCGTTCGCCTCCGCTTCGACGGGTTCGGCTGGCTGATCGGTCTCGACCCGCCGGGTGTCGGCGTGTTCCGAGAGGTTCGTCGGCCGTTGCCGCTGGCCGAGGAACTCCGCTTTGGCCTCCTCGTCGTCGAACTCGGCCTCCATGATCCGGTCGGCGATCTCGTCGACGTCGATCGGATCTTCGGCCGAGGAGGAGACCTTCACCGGGCTGGTACCGTCCTCGCCGAACTCGAACTGGACGATCCGGTCGCCGGTGTCTCGGACGGTGCCGTCGTACTGGGCTTCGAGCTCCGAGAGGGCGTTGATGAGCCGGCGCTGGAGGTAGCCGGATTTGGAGGTCCGGACGGCCGTATCGACCAATCCCTCACGGCCACCCATCGCGTGGAAGAAGAATTCCCGCGGGGTGAGCCCGCCCGTATAGGAGTTCTCGACGAACCCGTGGGCGTCCGCGCTCAGGTCGTTCGGCTTGAAGTGACTCAGCGTGCGGTCCTCGTAACCGCGGTTGATGCGCTCGCCACGCACCGCCTGCTGACCGACACAGCCGGCCATCTGGGTGAGGTTGAGCATCGACCCACGGGCGCCCGATTCGGCCATGATGACCGCGGGGTTGTCCCCGGAGAAGTGTTCCTCGGCGATGTCACCCGCGGAGTCTCGGGCCTTGCCCAGCGTCTGCATGATCCGCATTTCGAGGGTCTCATCGACCGTTCGACCGGGGAGCGATTCGAGTTCGCCGGCCTCGTAGGTCTCGATGAGTTCCTCGACCCGCTCGTAGGCGTTGTCGATGGCCTCGTCGATCTGTGCTTTGGCCTCGTCGGGGACCGATTCGTCGTCGATCCCGATCGAGAACCCGAAGTGCATGATCGCCCGCATCGCCAGCGTCGCGACCTCGTTGATGAACATCCGGGCGCGAGTCTCGCCGTAGCCTTTGGTGATCGTATCGACGATCTCGCCGCCGAAGGCGCCGACGGCGTCCTCGTCGATCGTGCCTTGGATGAGTTGGCCGTCTTCGATGACGACCATGTCGCCGGTCGAGGAGGCGAACTCAAGGTCCAAGTCCTCCGGCAGGAGTTCCGAGAAGATCGTCCGGCCGGTCCAGTACGGCGTGCCGTCTTCCTCCTCGCCGTCGGCCTCGGGCAGCTCGTCGATGCTGGTCGCTCGCAGGAGATCGAGCGCTTGGGTCTCGTTGAAGTGGGGGTTCTCGTGGGTGAGGAGATGGGTACCCGTGATGTGATCCTGAATCGCGCCGATGATGTTCTCCCCGAACCGCGGCGAGAGGATCTGCTCTTGGACCCGCATCAGTACGCGGGCCTCCGCCCGGGCCTCCTCGTTTTGGAGGGCGTGCATGTTCATCTCGTCGCCGTCGAAGTCGGCGTTATACGGCGGACAGACCGTCGTGTTCAGCCGGAACGTCTTGTACGGCATCACCACGACCTCGTGGG
>JBDGPX010000016.1:0-13673 GCA_042219475.1 Halobacteriales archaeon | reverse complement strand
CCTTCGGTCGCTCCGTTGAGGGAGGGGGCTTAGCACCCTGCACCGCACAAGCTAAAAAGCAAGGAATGGATCCTTGAGCGGTCAGCACGAGCGAGCAGAATCGGGAAAATTACAGATCGATTTTTACATCGAGAACAGCGGGCTGACCATCTTCAAGTGCCGTGAGGCCGTCCTGTAGTGCGCCAGCGAGACGGGTCGGATCAGTGACCAGTTCGGTATGGGCGTTAACCACCTCAGCAGGTGCCGAGAGATCGAGTGTCGGGTCGAACCGGCTCTCGGGAACGCCTTGGGAAACCGACGCTCCATCCGGGAACATGCTGGCGGTCGATCCTTTGACGGCATTCCATCCGTCGCTATCGTAAATGACGACCATGACCGGTGCGTCCTGGGCGACCGCGAGCCAGGCATTCGCGGTCGGATTCGAAAACACGTACGCCCCATCGCCAACTAGCGCGATCACCCGTTTTTCCGGCGCCGCCAGTTTGACCCCGACAGCCGCTCCCGGAGCCCAGCCGAGCCCCGACCCGTGACTGGAGAGATAACTCCCCGGTTCGGTCAACTCAAGATGATTGAGGACGGCCGGTCGGCTCGTGACGGCCTCCTCGAGGATGACCGTCGTATCATCGATGATGTCGTTCACCGCTGCCGACAGCACGTCAGCGGTCAGTCGGTCATCTTGACGGTGATCGGCGAGGGTTGTGGCCCGGTCCTCATCAAGCGATTGACGGACCGACATCCAGCGGTCCCGGCCCTCAGTACCATCGGTGGGACCGAGTCGCTCTGCGATCCGAGCAAGCGTGGCTGCCGGATCGACCGCCAACGATCGATCAACGCGGAAATCCCAGTGTGGGTATTTCCGTTTCGATGGATCGACATCCAATTGAATAACCTCGGTATCCTCGGCAGGCGTCCCAGCTGCAGGCAGCCAGGGAACGTCAACCGACGCCAGGATAATGAGATCCGCCAGATCAATCACGTCGTTGGCATCGTAGCCGACATGAAGCCGATGATTACGGGGAAACGACAGGACCGACGGCCACCCGTGTTCGACGACGCCCGCGCCAGCTGCCTCCGCGAAGGGCACTAGGGAGTCGAATCCGTTTGTCCCCGGTGAGCTGCCGATTCGGTTCGTAATAACGAGCGGCATCGACGCTCCGGTTATCGTCTCGACCAGATCCGAGATCGTGCCGGCATCAGGGATCCCGGATCGGTGTGGACGGACGGTCCGATTCGATTGTTGTGGGGAACATACAGGCGTCGCAAGCGCCTCCCGGGTCGCGGAGACATAGATCGGTCCTTGCGGTGGGGTAAGTGCCCGTTGGAGGCCACGAGTGACGACCATGTCGGGATCAGTCGGTGGCCGGTATTCGTAGGTCCAATTGCAGTAGTCACGGAGGATTCCCGGCTGATCCGGTACGTCCTGGAAATAATGTACGATACTATCGCGTGATCCATCGTGGTTCGTGTCGGTAACCGGGGCCACCCCGGCCATGATGAATACGGGAGCGTTCCCCCGGTACGCGTTGTGAAGCATCGCTCCGAGGTTCAGCGTGCCGACGTCAACGTGGACGACCACTACTTGTGGTTCGCCGGTGACCGCCGCATAGCCATGCGCCGCACTCAGCGCAGCCGTCTCGTGGGGACAGATGACGAATTCCGGGATCAGCGTCGGATCCTCCTCACGGAGATGGGCGGCCGCCTCAAGGAGCGAGGGATGGTCGGTACCGAAATTCCCGAAAATATACTGGACACCATGTCGGCGGAGGGATCGAAGGAACGCCTCGGCAGCCGATTGCTGTTCGGTGGCATGAGCTGCGTTCGAATCAGACATGTTCGATGCAGGTCGTAATCGATAATAAGAACTTTGTTAACAAGGATCAAGGTTTCTCATCCTTGGTGGCTGTCAAAGAATCGTATCGACGCTACGCCTCCGAGCATCGACCAGAAGATTTTTTATAATAATCACACCATCTGAGTATGCTCGCTTCGGGACTTGGTTTTTGTCCCCCTCCCCTCACTTAAAGATCGGTCCCGGGCGGGCTCCCCTTACTCCACAGCAAGTGGCACTTCCGGATGCGACACCTGTCAGGGTTAGAGGGACGTATCGCCTCTTCCCTTATCCCGTGTTACTGTATACCGGACAGTTACATTGGTGGTCTTATATGACAACCCAGATCGGATTCTAGTAAGGCCACCTAGGGGCAAGCCCGGAGATACTCGGCCTGTTCCGCCTGTAGAGATGGAGGATGATCGCTCAAAACACCCGCCTCAAATCAGGATCACATTGGCTGATATAAGATCGTGTTCGGCCGTTGTTAGGGCCGCCACCCGCGCAGGAAGGCAACAGCCAATCCGCCGGCAGTAAGGCCGAATGGGATCATAATCGAACGAACGAGAAGGACCGCCACGGCTGCCGCAGCGGGTGAGACGCTCGTCACGAACCCGATCGCACCACCGAGGAAGACATCATAGGCGCCCAGGCTGGCGGGAATCGGGACGACGCTGGCGATCTGTGGCAGGGGTATGATGACGACCAGCGGCAAGAAGAAAACGGGATCACCACCACCCAGCAGAGCGACCCACAGGGCTGTGGCAGTAAGAATTTGCTCGAGAACGCCACCGATCGCGATCAGCGCGATCAGTCCCGGTTCCGTTCGAAACTGGGTTAGTCGTGTCCAAAAGCGGCCGATCGCTCGTTCGACCACGGGTCGATCGTGGGGCTCATCACGGTATAGGGCGCTGATGCGCCGAACGATCGGAGTAAGGACTGTAACGGCAGCCGTCGAGATCGGGCCACGAAAGTGAAGCAGTACCACACCCCCGAGGATCAGCCCCAGCATGCCAAGCGCCAACGAGATCAGGAGCGACCCTGGGGTGCTGCCCATGACCAACAGCACCGCCCCGACGCTGATCGAGATGAGTAACTGGGCGGTCGCCTTGATGTATTTCGCGGCCGATCGAACGCCGAGTGCCTCGCTGTAGCTGGTGTCGGTCCCCACGCCGATGAATTGGGCCATGATCGGCTCGGAACTGACCGGGCCAGCCGGACTGAGGATATCGAAGAAATCACCCGCCATCGCAAACTGGACGCTCTCGATCCCGGAGAGCCCATCTCCGAGTGGATTGACCGACGCCCAGACCCCGATCGAGTCGGCCAGCCCCTCGGCGACGACCAGCCCAACGACGAGGAGTATCGTCCACGTCGGGAGCCCGAGGAAACGCTGGATGATCCGGTCAATCCCGACGGTCACCAGATAGACACCGAGAGTGCCACCGCCGAGAGCCACGCCGACCAGGAACCGGACAGCACGGCGCACATACCCGGGGACGATCGGACCGTACTAAAACTGGCTGAAACCGTCGCTGTGTTGTTGCCGATCGCCGGATCGGCCATCGTCAAGAGTAGAACCGGAGTTCATTGGAAATAAAATCGATCGATCATGTTACCGATTGCAGTCATCGGTGCAGTCTTGACTCAATAAATCTTCAGATCTGTAGTGTCACGATTAGCCGATCTAATTCCATGTCTATATAGAGATACATAGGTGAAATAGAAAGTTTTGATACATTGACACACATACTACTGGCTGCGAGCCAACAGCGCCGACACCAAGTTCAAAACGAGCCACAAAATGTCCTTGAGACGACTCCTCGCCCGGTTGGAACTGGTGCCATCCACCCGATCATCCGTCGAATGTACACTGTGTGGAACGAACTACGACGAACAGCCGACCAACTGTCAGGCCTGTGGCAGCACCGATTTCATCGTCTATCAATGAAATGTCAAGAGTGTCACCAAGCGAGTGATCCCCTCGAAGACAACGAGTGGAATCGGATCTCCGAGGAGCCGGCCACTATTCCGTTGCTTGAGTGTTCTGAGTGTGGCAATCGTCAACGGCTCCGGTGATCGCCTCCGATCGTAGCGTGTAGCACATATCGGTGTTCAAGCCGGCAACGGACTAGGATTCCGTCTGATCGTTCGGATAATTCTTCATCGGGAGTTATTGGGCGTGTGAAATGCAGCGGGATAAGACTCAATATCGTCCGACTACGGTGTGAAATATAATCATACATAGTGCTCATGAGCGGTATTGTGACGACAGTCTCGCCGAAGCCTCAGCCGAGCGCCGATGCCCTTATAGCCGGTACGAGCCGACGATGTGGATCGAACCGCCGCGGAGCGTCCATCGGCGTTGAGACCGTGGGTCACGGGCGAGCAAGGCGGGGTCGTCGTAGTGCCGACGGGATGTGGGGAAGAGGATCACAGCATCGCGGAGGATCTGATGGGTGAATACCGGATACCCATCGCCGTCGTGGTTCTCATCGGGCTCGTTATCTTCGCTGGGTGCAGCGGCACGGCGACCCGATCCGCGGGGACGACGAATCTATCTCAAGACGGCGATAAACGCGCCGATACGGAAAGCGACGGGAGCATCCCAGCAGTTGGCGGATTGCCAGACGTCAAGATACCGATCCCCGCTCGAGGTGACCGGCCCATCCGACAGCTCCGGGCAGAGCTGCGTGCCGATGGAGAGCAATCGACGGTCGAGCAACGAACACTCACCGAGCTCGACAGGATCAACGATACGTATCAGGAGGACGTCGCCGAAGCACTACTGGCCCACCCCGAATTAAGCGAGGAACACCCACTCCAGCTCCGGCTGTTCCGACAAGTCGGTCCGGAGACGAAAGCAAAGATGCTCGCGGTCGGATTGGCCGGCGACTACGACCGGCGCGTTCCCCCCTGGCTCCGTGTCTATATCCGCTCCAAAACCGGGCAGCCATCCGTGTCATCAGATGATTGGCGCATCGCCGATGACACCGAGTATTCCACACTGACCAGCGTGAACGCGCTGGAGGAATGGCTGTGGCGTGATGGCACCCTCTCTCAGACCGATATCGAGGGGTTAGTCGTGTTCAGCCAGTACGTATCGGAACGTGCTACCTTCAAAAACCGGACCTGGAGCCGATACGATCAGATGCGGGCGGTAGTCGATCTCGGGCGAAAGGTAGCCGACGGCACCTTCGGCGCCGCGACACTCCAGCAGATCAGGGACACCGACGGCGATCTCCTGTTAAACCGCTGGGAGCGTGTGCGGTCACAAACGGATCCAACGACCGCTCACACGGACACGGATGCGTTTACCGATGCCGAGGAGACGTTTGTCCTTCCGTCGATCGTTCCGGCCGGCGAACACCCCAACGCCACACGACCGGATGTCTACGTTGAAGTCGATTACGAGGCCGGACTCAAGCCGCGGTTAGTCGACGAGAAGACGCTCATCGATGAATTCGATACTCACGGTGTGACGTTACACATCGTCTACGACGACGAACTCAAGGAATTGACGAGGATCCACGACCGTCGGAAGGCCCATATCGCCCACCGGAACGCCGATTATTCGAATAAGGGGTTCTTTTATGCGATTTTGATCGATGAGGAGACGACGCTGCGAAACGGGCAGGAAGAAGTGGTCGGAGTCGCTCGCGGAGACAGTTTCGTCGCCAAGTACAACATCCGGACATTCGCCCACGAACTCGGCCACGTGTTGGGGCTCAATCCAAGTGACTTCGAAGGAATCGATGCTCATCACCGCGACGAGTATCAATCGATCATGAGATACGAGTACGGCCCGGTCGAATACAGCGATCAGGCGCCGTTCGACGACTGGGCGGAGATGTACGATACCGGCTTTACAACATCGACGGCCGAACTCCGAATGCGCTGCTCGGCTGACAGCGGTTGTTAGGGCGGCAAACACCGAACGCAGTTACTGGCTTGTTATGTTCGGTGGAGGACCCGAATCATGGTCGGTGAGCATCCAGCTCAGCATAGACGGCGTTCCAGTCGATCGGCGGCGAAAAATCATCAAGCACTCGTTCGAACTTCGCGAGCCGTTCGGCATGCTCGGATTGCCATGTCGCCGGGGCGATCGCCTCGAGATCCGACTCGATCGTCGCCCATTGGTCGGCGAGATCCTCGATCCGTTCCTCGATCGCGTCCGGCCGTTCAGTATCCAGACCTTCCTGTACCGACCAGGTTCGGAGATCGACGAGTTCGGTCCGGAGATCCGCCAAAAAGAGCGAGAGGGTCCTGTGGTGCAGGAAGCTCTCGACCCATGCAAGGGCACTATCGGATGTTGCAGAAGGGGACGCCGAGCACGAGGGGTTTTCAAAATCTTCGAGCTCAGTTCGGAGCTCATCGAGCGAGGCCGCGAGGGCATCGACATCCGCCTCCAGTTCGTCGAAGCGGTGCTCCGGGCGTTCGAGCCACTCTTCGAATTCCTCGAGATCGACCGAGAGTTCATCGGCGCTCCGCTGGAGCTGATTGGCCCTCGCGATGAGTTCTGTGAGTTCTCGGGCCGCGAGGTACAGATCGTCCTCCGCATCGACCCGCTGTACCAACTGTTGGAGATCCGAACCGAGATCCTCAACGGCGGCCTGGATCGACTCAAGCCGTGATTCGAACGTCTGTAATCGGGATTGGACGATATCGAGGTCCGCAACCGCCGCCGCGGCCTCGCGGGCATCCGACAAGGCGATCGCGGCCAGTTCGGTACGAGTTTCAGGCGTCGAAACGATCTTCGAGGCGTCGGCGAGTTCGGCGTCGAGCGCCGCCCAACTCACCGCGCCATCTTCGGCGATCCGATCGAGGACAGCCCGCACCTCTTGTGGATCCTCATCGCGCGTGGCGGTAATGTAATCGACCGCGGCCTCAACCGGCTGACCGGCGATCCCGTCACGGTCAGCGGCGTCCTCCTGTCCCATAGGAGGTGGTTACTACACCGAGCCGTTATACCTTCCGAACGAGATGACATATCAGTAGAGATATATAGAGGTATTGTCGATCAAATAGCGGTACTGCGTCCTCTACAGCAGGATTGTGTATACATACCCCCAAATATGTAATTGTAGAGATATTATAAACGGGTTTAATTGTATCAACGTTCGTTCGACGTGATGACGCGCGACTCAGAGCCGTCAAGCGAGATCGCATCGCGGCGTAAATTCCTCGGCATGGTCTCCGGCGCAGTCGGGGCCGTCGGGCTGGCGGGCTGCAGTGGTGGTGGCGACGGAGGCGGCGGATCCGAACCCGAAACGGTCGTGAAAACACGGACGGTTGTGAAAACCCAGTCCGGTTCCGGCCAATCGACGGCACAGTCGATGGAAGACGAAGGACCTTCGATGCTAACGGCCGAGGGTTCCTCGACAGTGTATCCGATCTCGAACAAGGGCAGCTCCTACTGGAACTCGAACGCCCCGCCGAGCGACGGCGAGTACTGGGGATCGAGTAGCGAAGGGACCGTGCCCGGATGGGGTGAGATCGAGACCGACAAGCGCATCGCCGACTATTTCGCAGGCCTCTATGGGTTCGAGGCGACTGACCAGCAGTCGACTCCCCCGTTCCCCACGAGCGTCGGCCTCAGCCACTCCGGGACTGGCTGTAAGGCGGTTCGTGACGGGCTCGTCGACATCGGTAACTCATCAGGACCTATTACGGCCGAACTCGATATCTCCGAATCAGAAGCTGAAGAGAACTTCGTCGATCACGTCGTCGGTCGTGACGGCCAACCAGTCGTCGTGAGTGCGGATATCTATGAGGCAGGCGTTACCCAACTTACCGGCGAGCAGATTCGTCAGATCTACCAGGACGAGATCACCAACTGGAGCGAGGTCGGCGGGCCCGATCAGGAAATCTACGTGGTCGGTCGCGCCGAGGGATCCGGAACGGACACCGCCTTCCGACTCAACATGCTCGGTGACGCCGACGCACCGATGCCGGGGATCGATACCCGGAAGGGACAGAACCAGCAGGTCGCGCAAGTCGTCCAACAGAACGACGGCGCCATCGCGTACATGGCGCTCGCGTTCACCAACGAACAAGTCCGTCCGATCGCGATCGATTTCGAAGGGACGGTCTACAAGCCCGATAAGAGCGCCCAGCATACGATCTTCGACAGCGACTACCCGCTCAACCGTGACCTCCACATGTACACGAAGATCACGGAGGAGGTCCCAAGCGGGACCGACAAGCGGGAAGCAGCCTTCCTCAACATGTTCCTGACCTCCTTTGGTCAGCAGGTGTTCGTCGAGGACGTCAACTACATCCCACTCCCGACGAAGGACATCGAAGCCGAGAAGAGCAAGCTACCAGAGCCCTCGATGTGACGACGGCCGCGGTGGGACGTTGAGGAGATTGTAGCCGTTCCATATCTTTCCTGAACTGACATGGCACGCGCGACACAGAGACGAGCCGGGGATCTCCGAGATGCGCTTCAGCGGCGGCACCGACGACTCAGCGATGCGATCGAGGGGGTAGAACGGGACGCCCTCGTTGCGATCACGATCGGCACTCTCTCCTTGCTCGGAACGCTCATCGGCTTTCTGCTGACATCACCGTATACGGTCATCCTGCTCGGGGTGTTTGTCCTGACGGCCGGGTACGGCTGGGTTCGCCATCAGGAGCTGACCGCGAAGGCACTGACCCTGACGATGACTGTCTCGACGATCCTGCTCCTGTTGTTGATCACGGTGTTCATTTTCGTCGAGGCCTGGCCAGCGATGCAGTACGAGAGCATCACCGTGTTCGGGATCTCGATCCCGGGGCTGCGGGTGTTCGTCGAGACCCGCTGGAACGCCGCAGCGCCCCCAATCCAGTTTTCGATGCTCCCGATGATCCATGGGACGTTCATGGTGACGATCGTCGCGACCCTCGTCGCCGGGCCGCTCGGCGTCGCCGCCGCGCTGTTCCTCTCCGAGATCGCGCCACCGACGGTTCGGGAGATCGTCAAACCGGGCGTCGAGATCCTCGCCGGCATCCCATCGATCGTGTACGGCTTCATCGGCTTTACCATCCTCAGCCCGTGGGCGTCGGATCAGTTCGATATCGTCGGACAGGGAACGTATCTCTTTGTCGGCATCGTGGTCGGACTAATGGCACTCCCGACCGTCGTCTCCGTCGCCGAGGATGCGCTGAACAGCGTTCCCGAATCGATGAAGGGCGGATCGCTGGCGCTAGGAACGACCGATTGGCAGACGATGACCTCGATTACGCTGCCGGCCGCGTTTTCGGGAGTGTCCGCGGCAGTATTGCTCGGTGTCGGGCGAGCCATCGGCGAGACGATGGCCGCAACAGTAATGCTGCGGAACAATCCACGGATCCCCGAGCCGCTGTACAACGTTTTCTATGGGTACGAAACGCTGACGTCCCTGATCGCGGCGAATTACGGGGAGGCGACCGGCCTTCAGATGAATGCCCTGTTCATCGCCGGGGTGATCCTCTTCGTTACGGTGTTGTTCCTCAGCGTCGGGTCCCAGATGATCGAGGCGCGGATGCAGCGCAAACTCGGAGGGAGCGAGTGATGGCGGGCGCGACTGAATCCACGTCGGAAATTCTACGTGAGGAGACGACCGGGACCGGTATCGTCGCCGCCGGTGCCGTGCTCCTCTCGACCGTCCTGTTCGCGCTGGGTCTGGCGGCACTATTCGAGCTGATCTCGATCACCGATCCCCTGATCGGACTGCCGACGATCTCGATTCTCGGGCTCCTTCTCACAATATTGGGCGTAGCCGTCATCGTGTTCGGCATCGGCTCCAGCCTCGGTGTGATCACGACCGATCCTCGGATGAATGCGGGCCTCGTCGCAACGATCGCGTTCTCGGCGATATGGTTCGTCGTCGGCGGATTGATCGGCTCACAGACGCTCGGCCTTCCGCTCGTCGGCTGGCTGTTGGTCGCGTTCGTATGTGGTGGGCTGGCCTTCGCGGTAACAGTCCTCCCAAGGGAAGACATCGGATCGACCCTTCCGGCAGGTCTCCTGGCGGTGCTGGTCGGTGGCGCGTTCCTGACCGGGGTGATCGGCCCCGGGTGGGCCTGGGAACCAGCCAGGCTCCGAGCGACGTTCGTCGCTGAATTTACGGTTCCCGTATTGACCCTCTTTTCGGCGCTACTCGCTGGCTGGGCGGCCGCAAAGGCCTACGGCGGATTTGGCGCCCGAGGTCGTCATCTGGGTGCCTATGTCCTGGTCTACCTGAACGCGGTCTCGATCGTCAGTGTCCTCTTCGTTCTCGTCGCCTTCACACTAATCAAAGGACTCCCGGGACTGATACAGGGGATCACGATCGGTGTCGGGGTCGGTCCGGAGACGACCATCAACCTTCTCGGCTTCAGCCACACTATCGTTTGGCCGATCTCATGGCCGTTCGTGATGAACGGTGTTGCATTGCTCAACGACTACAATGGAGTGTTGCCGGCGATCGTGGGAACGTTCTGGCTCGTCGTCGGCGCAGTCGTCTTCGCCGTCCCACTCGGCGTTGGCTCGGCGATCTTCCTCACGGAATACGCCGAACGGGGACGGTTTACCCAGATCGTCGAGATCGCCACGAACGGCCTGTGGAGTACACCGAGCATCGTGTTCGGACTATTCGGGTTCGCCTTCCTCGTGCCACGGTTTGGCGGCAGGAAGTCGCTGCTCTCGGGGATGCTTACGCTCGGGTTCATGCTGTTGCCTCTGGTGATCATCACCAGTCGTGAGGCGATGCTGTCCGTTCCGGACGAGTATCGTGACGCCAGCGCAGCTCTCGGCGTCTCAAAGTGGAAAACGATCCGGAGCGTGGTCCTGCCCGCCGCACTCCCGGGAGTGGTTACTGGCATCATTCTTGGGGTCGGCCGGATTGCGGGGGAAACGGCGCCGATCCTGCTGACGATGGCCGGTGGCACGTTCGTGCCGGGAAGTCAGACCGTCGACGTCATCGGTGGGTTCGAATTCATCGCAACGCCGCCATTCGTCACCAATCCCGAACTCCTCCAAGCAACCTCGGCCCTCCCTTACCAGCTATTCGCACTCATCACCGCCGGCGTTGGCCTATCAGACAACGTCGGCAGTCCGGACGAATTCAAGTGGGCGGCAGCACTGGTCCTGTTGCTCGTCGTTCTCTCGTTCTACGCGGTCGGCATCGTCACGCGATATTACTTCCGCCGAAAACTGAGACAATGAGCGAAACCGAAACCACACAGACACCAGAGGACGATCGTAGTATCGGCGAGTCGTTCCAGACAACGAGCGGCGAGACTCGAGAGCGGGCGCGCGAGGAGTGGACAGACTACCAGTTTGACGGGCAGGCGAAGTTAGCGGTCGAGAATCTGGACGTCTACTACGGCGATGATCACGCCCTGGATGGGATCTCGATCGAAATCCCTGAAAAATCAGTCACGGCACTGATCGGACCGTCGGGTTGTGGGAAATCGACGTTCCTTCGGTGTCTCAATCGAATGAACGATCGGATCAAGGCCGCCACCATCGAGGGATCAGTCAAGTTCGATGGCGAGGAGATCTATCAGGATAGCGTCGATCTGGTCGAGCTCCGGAAACGCGTCGGCATGGTCTTTCAGGCGCCGAACCCGTTCCCGAAATCGATCCGTGACAATATCGCCTACGGTCCCCGCAAACACGGCGACATCGAGACGGGCTTTCTCCCGCGGTTGCTCGGCCAGAGTGATGAACAAGAGGAAGACGAGATCGTCGAACGCTCGTTGCGACAGGCCGCCCTCTGGGAGGAGGTCAAGGATCGACTCGACGACAACGCCCTGGGGTTGTCCGGCGGCCAACAACAACGGCTCTGTATTGCACGGTGTCTGGCCGTCGACCCCGAAGTTATCCTGATGGACGAGCCAGCCTCAGCGCTCGATCCGATCGCGACATCGAAGATCGAGGATCTGATCGAGGAGCTGGCCGAGGATTATACAGTCGTCATCGTCACGCACAACATGCAACAAGCCGCGCGAATCTCGGATCAGACAGCGGTGTTTCTAACAGGCGGTGAGTTAGTCGAATACGATAACACCGAGAAGATCTTCGAGAACCCCGAGAGCCAGCGCGTCGAGGACTACATCTCCGGTAAATTCGGATAGGAGGGACTGCTATGACCCGGGAAAGCTATCAAGACAACCTTGCGGAGTTGCGAGCAGATGTCCAGGAAATGGGGGATTTGGTCCTCGATCAGCTCGATCGAAGCCTCCGGGCTATCGAAACGAACGATCCGGAGCTCGCCGAAACCGTCATCGATCGCGATGAAACGGTCAACGAGCTGTATTTCGACCTCGAATCGTGTTGTATCGATCTCTTTGCGCTCCAACAACCCGTCGCATCGGATCTCCGCTTTGTCGCCGCCTCGTTCAAAATCATCACCGATCTCGAACGTATCGGCGATCTGGCGACGAACTTGGCCCAGTATAGCCTCGGGACCGACCAGGAGTGGTTCTCTGACATCGAGATCCAGAACATCGGCACGGATGTCAACGAGATGATCGAAGAGGCGCTGATCGCCTATGAAACCGAGGACGTCGAGCGGTGCCACGCGATCGCCGACCGTGATGACGCGGTTGATGCGCTCTGTCAACGGGCGAGCGAGCGGGTCGTCCGTGAGCTGATCGAACACGAAAGTACCGGAACCGATGCGTGGGATATCGAGGGACTACTCGATGAAGTCTCGCGGATCCTGTTGACGATCCGGGATCTCGAACGCGTCGGCGATCACGCCGTCAACATCGCCGGCCGGACCCTGTATATGGCCGATAGCGATCCAACACTCATCTACTGAGCGACGACGCATGGACCGACAGACCAGAAAATTACAGGAGGTCGGTGGGGGAACATTCACCGTCTCAGTCCCCAAAGAGTGGGCGACCGAACATGGACTAACCGCCGGATCAGCGATCCATTTGTATTCACAGGTCGATGGCTCGCTCGTCGTTCGGGGATCCGATGAGGAGGGGAAGTTGCTCGATGGCACCCGAATCGAAATCGACAACGAAGATCCGAACCTACTCGCACGAACAGTTCGGGCCGCCTACGCGACCGGCTTCGAATCGATTACATTGACATGCACCGATAGATGGACCGACGAACAACGACGGACTGCGACCACGATCGGCCGGACGTTGACCGGTATGGAGATCGTCGGCGTCGAGGACACCGAGATTGAACTCCGGAACGTCATCGACTCATCGGACGTCTCGATCCAGCAGTCAGTAACCCAGCTCCAGTTTATCACACTCTCGATGTATCGGAGCGCCTTCGACGCGTTGTTCCAGCCGAATTCGAAGACGACCGACGAACTTTCCGAACGGGAGGAGGAGGCCAAGAAAGTCTTCGGACTGATCACTCGATACTTCAACAGATCGCTGATTACCTTCGAGGATCTCCATCACCTCGACGTCCGGCGGCCGGAACTGTTCGATTATTACTGCGTCGCCCGGCAACTCACAGCGATCGGTGAACAGGTCGTATCGGTCGATACAGCACTCAAGCAGACCGATATCACCATTTCGAACGAATTGCGGATGGAGATGGAGACGATCACGGCTGATACGGCCGACGTGCTTGAGGATGCGACGGCCGCGGTGCTCAGTACGCCCCGCCCAACGGTTGATCAGGCCCACGAGGCCCGGCTTCGTTGTGAGGAACTCGACGGGACGATCGAGTCGCTCGACCGGAAATTGTTCGAACGATCACCGACCGAAGCGTACGTCATGACGAAAATACTCACGACCCTTTCGACCATCGTCGATCACGGCGGCCGGATCGCGGAAATCGCTATACAGGCGAACAACCGTCAACAGTGAACTACCCCTGCCTACTCGCCGCCTTCGGCGGCTCCTTGAGGCAGGGGCT
>JBDGPX010000048.1:0-13739 GCA_042219475.1 Halobacteriales archaeon | reverse complement strand
CATCAGGCCGTCACTACCGGGCTCTACCCGGTTTTAAATACTCGAAACGGGACAGACCGAGAATTCGATGTGGCGTTTAGGATGATATTTACTCGGTTCTCACTGGGATGATAAACCTCGACTACCGCCCCGTCAGGCAAATTCATAAATAGTATGAATGCCTAGTTTGGGGTAGACCAATGGCCCGTATCACCGGTTCGTATCCCGACGACCTCGATCTACTCATCGAGGGCGCAGTCGAAGCCGGCGTCTTTAGCGGCAAGAGCGACGCCCTCAGAGAGTTCGCTCGTGATTACTTCGACGACCACGACGAGGAACGCATCGCCGCCGCCGTTGCCCTCTACGAACGGAAAACCATCACACTCGGCGACGCTGCCCGTCTCGCCGGCGTCAACCGCTTCGAAATGAAAGACATCCTCCGTGACCACGGCATCGAACTCCGTATCGGCCTCACTGACGAAGCCGACGCCGAGTACGAAGTCGAAGCCGCCCGAGAACTCGAATACGCTGACACAGAGAGCGAAGCAAATGACGACGGGTCAGGGGCGGAATGACGGCAGACGCAATCCCAACAGAGCCAAGCGTCCTGAACACGACCGTCCTCTCAAACTTCGCAGCCATCAATCGTGTTGACCTTGTCGCCGACCTCGTAGGGATCTGTGCCGTTCCCGAAGTGGAAAATGAACTTGAGGCTGGTGTCCAGACCCACGCGTACCTGCAGCCTGCACTTGACGCACTCAACGACACAATCACTGTTGCCCCGATCTCCGAAACCGTATCGAACCGAGAGGCGGTCGTCCGTGGTCACCTCGATCCCGGTGAAGCTCAAGCCTTCGCGCTCGCAGACACCCACGATGGCCGACTCTTGACCGACGACGGCGACGCCCGTATGTTCGCCAAAAACCAAGGTGTGACTGTAATCGGCTCCGTCGGTGTCCTCCTCACTGCCCTTGATGCTGGTCGGATCGACAAATCCACTGCCAATGACTACCTCCAAACTTGGATTGACGACTATAGTTACTACGTTCCCTACCGCAGCATTGACGACTACCGGTAATCACCTAGCAGTAATTCAAGCAGCGAACATCGGACTAAGAGGTCTCAAACGATAGGGGCATTTTCGGTATTTCGCTCAAGCCAGAGGTTTATAAACGCGTGTTGGTTTATCCTGTCTACACTGATCTATAGGAGTTGCAATGAGACGGCAGCTACCAAGACAGTTCCCGCAAATCAAATAGTGTCAATATGATAGATAAAACAGCGCGTGTGGACACAGTCAAAACAGATGAAACGCACAAGAAAGACTCTGTCTGTGCACTGTATAAGCAGGGGCACAAAATTGCTGCTCGGTTCCATCGAGTTCTTGTTGCTGCCCAAGATGCATTGGATGGTGACGTGCGGATCGTCGCTGGAGGCTGCAATGGATGCGTCATCAATGACATTCGAACCGGTGCGTACATCTACTATGTTGCTCAGACAGACTGTGTTGACCGCATCGCTATCGGTTACGGAACTGCCGACAGCGCCACTAGTATTGCTCCGACAGACATCGCACACGAATTAGTTGCTGCAGCTGAGCGCCAAGATGTTGATGTGACCTGGAATGGAGATACAGGCGAAAAAGTCTACCTCGGTGATGGAACCTTCTACGACGACTGAGTCTGGTACAGTTAGTTAAGGTATGTCCGTCCCCGGGGGAGCAGACATACCTCAAGTTGCTACTGGGGTTGCACTCATATATGCGCAGAACGTTGTACTACATGAGAGATGCCGAGAACCAAGGTTACAAAGACGAACTACGAGGGATCTGACGGCCATAAGCGAACCCAATATCGAACCACGATCCCGAAGCAGATTGCAGAGACGTTCGATATGGACGATGCCGAACTGGAGTGGAAGATGGGAGGTGCTTCGGACAAACTAGAACTACGGGTGGTTCACGATGACTGAGAGCGAATCACGAGCTCTATATGTCATTCGTCAGTCGCAAGGTGAAAACGACGACACTGCGAGCCTCCGGCTCCAGCGAAAAGTTGTACCGCGGCTTGCAAAGGAACTCACAGAGGACTGGGACTGCGTGGACGGACTCGATCTCGGTGTTCATACCGGGTTTAGCATTCATTCGCGTGCACGCGACGACACACGCTTAGATGCGAATCAAGACGTGATTGAAGCTGTGCGACGTATCGAGAATAGCGAGTACGCGTATGTCGTTGCGTGGGATGACACTCGACTCGCCCGGGACGACTATTTCGCTCAATGGAAGCGTGCGGTGAAACTCGGGAATGCGGAGTTTGCGTTCGTCGAAGAGGCGAACGTCGGGTCGCTTACCCACGGTGTCCGGCGTAAGGTCGAGGAGCACGTCAAGAAAGACGAGTTGAAGAAAGCCATGACGTCTTGGCGTGACCGGGTGAACGAAGGGAAGTGGAACCACCAGCCACCGACCGGATTAGAATACGACGCTGCCGGTGATTATCTGCAGCCAGGAGAGGACTACTACAAGTGCCTGCAGGTGATCACCATGCGGAACGCGGGCCAGTCGTGGAATAAGATTGCCGAGAGAACTGGGATTTCCCGCTCGACAGTGCGGAACATCTACGACCGGGCGTCAATGTACACTCAATACATTGGGAGAACCGGGGTTCAGGACGACCCGAAACCGGTCCCAGCTGATTAGCCTCTCATTCTGTATACCCCTAACTGGAAACTGATCTAACTGGTCGAGTGCTACATCATGCGTTTCACCGACCGTAGAACCCCGCGTGTCAACGTCGCGCTCCTCATCGTTTGTTGCTTTCAATGAGAGAAACACATCGAGTACTGTCCGAGGGCATGTCTGCCCCGTATTTGATTAGATATCGTCCATGTGCGGCTCGTTGGGGTGTCCCTGTGTGGTATCTTCAATCTCCGGCGGAAACGGTACTTTCCCGCCTGCATCGTCATCGCGGGGCGGGAGTTCCTCCTCGCTGTCCGGCCATCCTCTCGGTTCGGGCATGTCGTCCGGATGCGATACCTTCCCTATTTTCTCGTGGGTCATCTTAGATCACTCCGATAAGACCAGCGACTCCAACCGCTACCATACTCAAGCCGAGTAGCAAGAGTCCGATTTGCCGTGGCCCGACGACGCTTTGGACATTTCGCGTCATGTGGCTAAGGTAAGTCTCACAGTCTCTTATTATCTATTCGGGACGATATAACTCACTCCTAACCTCTCAACCGGGCTATGAGGTGTAGACTGGCTTTTCCTTCGGAATTCGGATAAGTCCTTCAAAGTGGTGGGCGCGCGAGCGGAAGCTGACTACCCAAGCAGGAATCGACTCCCGCTCACACGGCTCCCATGCGCGGGGAGCAATCCGGATTTGATAACGGATCATAATACATCTATCGCCACCTCGACTGATGTGTAATCATACGTTTGTTGACTTTAAAGTAGATGGCTGACCAATAATGAGATATGAGTGCAGGGCTCGGCGACCAACTTGACCCGGCGACTTACTTACCTGACGAGGACTGTGTTGCTGTTGAACCGGAGGCCTACCGGTTCGCAGGTGTCCTTCTTTCCGCGGCGTATCCGAGCGTCGATTTCCAGCACTTCTCTCGCTCCGGACTGGCTGGCAGTGCGCTGTACATAGCGTCGGTGGCGGTGTCTGGGCGAGGCCGGGTGTCGCAGGAGGAAATCGCCAGTTCGGTCGGGACAACGAGAATGTCCATCCACACGCATACAGCTCGACTCGCACGGTTAGCGACAGAAGAAGTCGATCTCAGCACCTATCCAAGTATATCACCAGACGTACTGCAGTGTCTTGCGCAAGGACAGAGTGTTCAACGAGTACTGCAGGGGAAGGCTGGTAGAGGTATCGAATCCAGTTCTTCGCCCTAGCTATTGGGGGTCGTTTACGGCGAAGACACAGCAAAGTCTAATTATTCTGACTACCAACAGCTACTAGAAGGCTGATAGCTGTTGGTAGTCATTCGGATTACACTTTTCTGTGTCTCTTCTTAGAGAATGACCCCTAACTAGAAACAGGTGACATTCGCACTCACTCATCGAAGGAAGGGTCCGATCTATCTTTAGACGTGATCATGTTCCACGTTCGATTCGCGTCCTTCACAGTCGCCTGAACAGGCTGATCGAGGAGTCGCCGACCGCGGGCAGTGATATCGTAAATTTGCCCCTCAGACGTAACTGCCCGGTCAAGGAGGTCGAAGAAATACAACTCATACAGAATTCCCTGTGTCGCGTAGAGGTTCATCCCGATCCTATCCGCCGCTTCGTGTGGCGATATCCCGCTGTGGTCCTCCAGTTTTTGGAACAGCTCGTGCGCCTGCTCGCTCACAATCACGATATCACCCGGAGCAATCTCCTTATCAGCTTCCGACGATAGCTCTCGGGACAGCTTCATAGCTGACTCGACGAGTTCGCCGAACAGTTCGGATTGCCGCCGTTCGTACTTCTCCCGTTTCGAGAGGACGAACTCTCCTTTCTTTGTCGTAATGTGCATCCCGGAGTTCTCCGCCGGACCGGGTTGTTCGAGCAGTCCCATCTCGCTGAGCTTCGAGAGCTCTTTCGAGATGTAGTTCGGCGATTTGTCCAGCGCTGCGGCGATGTTCTTGCGTGTTTCGCGGTTGTCGCTACAGAGGTCAAGGATCCCCCAGTCGGTATCTGAAAGCTCCATATAGCAGTCTCCTATACGCCTATTGTAATAGTGATTATGGACTAGGTTAGAATATAATATCTACACCAGAATAGAATAGGTTTCCTGTAAAACTTTATAAGTAGCGAAGCCATAGCCGGGAGTAGACACGATCTGACGGGCCCAGAACGGAGGCGACGTCGGGACGGAGTGAGCGTCCCGCGCCTGTGGGTCCCTCGTCGTGCAGAACGAGGTGTATACAGTATGCGACCCAACTCAACGTACGCGCTAAGACTACTAAAAGAACCGGGAAGTCACCCAACTTACGGTGGTGGTCGATGAGCGGAAACGGCGAGAACGCTTCTGATACTAGCGATCAGGAGACGGACGCTGATTCCGATACCACCGGCGACAGCGACGAAGAGGTGATCCCCGACCAGCGCCTCGCCGAGATCTGGAGTAAGTACGAGAGTGAACTGCGTGACCTGAATGGCGGGCAGGGAACACGGAAAGCCATCGAGATGATCGAAGAGATGTCGGTGGTTCAGGCAGATGTCGAGGTGAACGGCGCAGACAGCGGTGATCGGATCGAGCTGATAATCGAGGGGTACATCAACCAGATCGCTAACCGCAAGTCGTACCTCACTCGCACCTCGCTCAAGGAAATCTGGGACGAAGAAGTGAGCCGTGCGAAGTCTGCAGCGAGCGTTGACGACGAGTTCCCGTCGGATTTCTGTCCCCTCATCAGGGAAACGCTGGACAGCGTCGAGAAGAAGGTCACGCGGGACAGCGACTCATCCGAGGCCGAGTACACCCTCGCATTTGACGACGGCCGAGACACGACATTCTCAGTCCCGCGTGGCACCCTGTTCAGCGAGAAGAAGTTCTGGGAGGCATACACCAGCGCCAGCGGGCAGTACCCGCTTCGACCTGACTTGGAGGATGCGGAGTGGGGAAACTTCATCGGTTCAGTCATCGAACCGCTGGAGGAGACGACCTGGGAAGACGGCCCGCGGACCGCCGCATTCTACCAGTTAGAGAATCTCGTGGCGACCTCGGTCGCGTACGACACCCTCTCGGACGCCGTCGAGCATGGAGGTGTGTACGTTGATGCTGAACCCCCGAACCACACCGAAGTCTGGGTACTGCGGGAAGACATCGCCCGAATCTTGCAGACTCACGACATCTCCGACCGGGCGTTGCAGATCGAGATCTCCTCCCGCGATGCTCATGCCGCAGCCGCTCGCAACGATCCCGACGACGAGGACAGCGACGGCGGCGGTCGGTCAGTCAGTTACTCGACCCACGTGAACGGGCTGTGGCAGACGTTCTGGCAGCTGAACGCCGACTCGTTCGACGAGCCTGAAGCGTACATCGAGGATCCAGACGACCGCGAAGACCGTGAAGACGCGGCCATCGACGCAGCGACCGGGACGAACTCCACCGACGACAGCAATGAGACATCCTCCAATAGTGTGGACGAGGACGGCAACGATGATGGTGAGTCGAATGACGACGGCAACGATAACGAGGTAGACGACGCTGCAGGTGAAGGCCACTCGTCCGAGTCACATGACGAAGATGAACGGCGTGACGACGCTGTCGATATGAGCACTGATGCTCAATCTGAGGATGTCGGGGACAATATTCAACCAACAGAGACAGGAGACGGAGAGCGTGCTGTAGACGAAACAGACAATGATTCGAACGACGACTACGGAATCACTGGTCGGTACGGGCCGGGTAGTGACGAAGAGGACGGGGACGGAGGTGAGTCGGATGCGTGAGGGGGACTCGCTGCCCGAGTGGTGGGGGAACGCTGTTGCAGCTCCGGGCGAAGTGCTGTCGATGCCCGATGGCTGGGAAGACATGGCACTCCCGCTCGACCTCGTCCGCCGACTCCCTGAGAAGTTGCGGAACGCCGTGAGCCGGGAGGGAGACATCCATCCGGCGACCGACAGTGTGCGGCTCAACGGTCCGCCGGGAACTGGGAAAACCACGCAGATCGCCCTCCGGTTGGCCGTCCTGATCGACGTCAAAGGGATCGATCCGGCGGAGATGACCGTCGTGACGTACCGCGTCGATCTTGCGGACGCGGTGAAACGGAAACTCCGTGCGTGGGGCGTCGTCCCCGACGACGCCGAACTGGAGTTCTTCTGCACGATGCACGCGGCAGCGAACAGAGCGACCGGGCTGTTACAGCGCGATCCGCGAGAGGCAGTTCGTGACGGGAACCTCGGAAACGCGATGGGCTACCGCGAGCGAGCGTTCTACTGCAAGAAGCAGGACATCCAGTTCTACCCGCCGAAGAACCGGCCGTGGGAAGACACGCGCGGACAGTTGCTGCTCGGCCTGTTCGACTACATGCGGAACAACCTACTAGACCCGACGGATGAGGCGGACGTCCGACAATGTCCCTCTTACGACGACTTGCGGGAGAAGTGGCCCGGCGTCGATGTCCAGGCGGAGTGGGAGAAGTACCAGGACTTCAAGGCGCAGCGTGGCTGGCACGACTTCTGGGAACTCCTTGAAGCAGCGCTAGACGGCTCGTCGCTCCCACCGACGAGGGTCGTGGTCGTCGATGAATACCACGACGCGACGCCCTTGATGGCGGCTGTCGCCGAAAAGTGGTTCGAGCACGCGGACACCGCCATTGCCGCTGGTGATCCGCTGCAGGTGGTTAACCAGTACGCCGGTTCCCATCCCCGGTTCTTCACGGAGCGGTTGAACCACCTGCCGGAGATCCTGCTGGATAGAACCTACCGCGTCGGTGAGGAGCACTGGCAGTCGGCCACGCGGATGCTCCAGAAAGAATTCACACCGCCACCGGTCGAGCGCACCGGTCGGTCGGAGATCCTGACGTACAACGCGCCGCCGATCAAACCGCCGGAAGGCCGGACCAGTGACTGGACGACGCCGAGTGAATCCACGCCCGGGTCGCCAGCGTGGCTGTACAACGAGTTCATCGCCGACACAGAGCGGTCGATCCTGTACCTCGCCCGAACGCGACGATGGGCGCGGGGCGTGTCGGTAGCACTGGATCGCGCTGGCATCATCCACGACGGCCAGCGTGGTCCCGGCGGCTGGGGATGGGACGGCCATCGCCTCGACGTCTTCAACGCGCTGAAGAAACTGGAGCAGGTTCCGGCGACGTACGGCGACGCACACCACGGCCGCGGGCTCGACGAGTACGCCACCGACGCCGCCGACGCGATCAACCTCCGGTTCACAGCCGACGAGTTCGCCGAACTTCTCGATCACGCCAACGCGCGGACACTCACCCTGTCCCGTGACGACGCTGAGGACTTGGCTGCGGAACACCGCCGCGAGGAACGCGTGGCGACCATCCGTGACGTCGAGGAGGTAGCGACGTCGGAGTTCTGGCAGCAGTACACCACTGGTGCTGCGAGCGTGAAACGGCTCACTAAGGGCGACCTGACCGATCACGACCTGAAAGCACTCCGTCGAGCACTCCCGCGATATGACGGTGTCGTCGAAGACACGCATCACGTTCGGGTCCTCACCATCCACGCGAGCAAGGGAGCCGAGGCCACGGACGTCTGCTGTTTCGATGGGATCACAGGGAAAATTGCCCGGGAGATGGATCGGTCGGAGGAGACGCGGCAGAACGAAGCTCGGACGTGGTACGTCGGCCTCAGCAGAGCGTCAGAGCGACTACACCTGATGTACGATGCGTTCCCCGGGGCCATCGATCACCTACCCGGGAATCTCGCGCCGCAGGCGGCGGCGTCCGCTAAACGGCAGGCGAGCGAAGCGATGACGGACGGGGGTGCTGACGACCGATGACACCGGAGAGGAGTGCGTCGACACGGCCTCCAGACGCGTCGGCGGTCTCGGGGAGTCCGGTACACGTTGACGAGGTGGCTGAAGAGCACGTCGTATTGGAGCTACCTGACTCGGTACACGACGCCGACCGTGTGATTCCACAAGATCTGATCGAATTCGGGCAGACAGCCCGGAACTGGTTCTGCTGGGATCTGAAGGAAAAGCAACCGCGTGCCCCCTTCAACGACGGATACGCAGGAACGGTGAAGTGGGGCCGAGATTCAGTTTCGTGGGACAATCGAGTTGGTGGACGGTTCGGTGACGTGTTGGAGGCGCTGAACGGAACTGTAAGCGGTCACGCCGATCCATCGTGGTACTGGGGGACGACAGATAACGATGAGGCTGTGAAGCCACGTCCGTTGTACCCGATGGTGATCGTTCCTCATGCAGACTTCCAACCTGACGATGGAAAGCTCATGCTCGTCGATTTGGACGATGTAATCGACGTTCGGGACGACGGGATTGGAGTGATGACCCGTGAGGCGTGGGACATCATTCAGTCACTCGGAGGATACGCGGAGTTGTCACGGTCGATGACCGGTGCGCACGTCTTCGTAAAGGGGCGAATTCCCGGCGACGTCGATGGACGGGAAATAATGGAGGACCTGAATGATGGTGGGCAAGTCGAGATTTACGGATACCCGGCCAACGGTCGAGTGATCGGAACGACGTGGCTACACATCGAGGACACACCACGACATATTGTTCCCGAGGCGCAGAACGTGATTGACGAGTTGGTCGATAAGTACGTCGATGACGAGGATCAGCTGAGCGATCAGGAGCAGGCAGATGCTGTGATAGAACGGTATACGTCCCAGATTCGGGACGGTCAGAGTGACAGTAGTCGGTCGAAGTACTACGACCTTGATCCGGGTCCGATAGTGAACACCGGGCCGTTCCGGACGTACGGAAGGAACGGTCAAGGACCGCATCCCGTCCACGGGGCAACGACGTCTCATGCCAATCCCGGGCCGGATGACAAAGACAGTACGAACTTCGGCGTGGATAGCCAGAATGGGTGGAAATGCTGGCCCCACGACGACGGTGGAGGTGCGCTCCAGTTGATTGCAGTACTCGAAGGTATCAGGGACTGCGGCAATGCGGCGGACGTGATGCAGGATCCGGAGGATGCGCTTCGGGTTTGTTTGGCAGCACGTGATGAGTACAGTACTGACTTAGATGACGCAGATCCGCCTACGGTAGCGCTGAAAGGCGTTTGTGAGATTCAGAATCTGGACTATCCTGGCGATGGAGTCCTTGATAAGGGAACGTACGAAATCGCGCGTGGGCTCTACGATGCGATGTCCTACACTAGCAACAGCAAATAGTGTATCTCGATTCCCCCATGGGGAATTGGTTCGTAATCCTGTAGACCATTTCAACAACGATGGTCGGCCCTGATACTACTCTATCGCTTCTAATTTCTGACCCTGCAACAATTCCTCTGCTCTCTCTTGGTCTTCAGGATACCCAATATCCACACGCCATCCGTCAATTCCGATTGCGTCAATCGTGCGGCCGCTCTGGATTAGCAGGTCGATGGCCTCACTAATCTCGTATTCGTTCCGGTTGGATGGCTGCACAAGGTGACACGCGTGGAAGATAGCCGGACTAAATGTATAGAATCCCGTCATTACCAGATTAGAAGGCGGATCGTTGGGTTTCTCGACGACATCGGTTATCTCCCCGTACTTGTTCGTGTCACATACCCCGTACCGGCTCGCCTCTTCCCAATCTACTTCCTCAACAAGGAATGCTGCATCTGCCCGATCCTCCTGTTGCCGCCGAACGACATCCCCCAGGTTCGCCTGAAAGATGTTGTCGCCAAGCATCAACATAAAATCGTCATCAATGTACTCTTCAACAGTCAATAGCGCGTGTGCCAGTCCTTTCTGTTCACGTTGGTGTGCGTATGTAATCGGAATACCTTCGAACTCATCACCGTAGTGTTCAATGATATTTTGCTTGAGGTACCCCACTACCACGATGAGTTCGTCCGCGCCTAACTCGGCGAGCTGTTCAAAACAATGCGTGAGAATGGGTTTCTCGTTTACTTCGACCATTCCTTTCGGCTTGTCTTCCGTGAGTGGGCGGAGTCGTGTCCCCTCACCGGCCGCAAGGACGACGGCTTTCATAACTACCCAAATAATGGCAAGATGTCGTGATATGCCTTTCCACTCTCATTTCCAAACCTTGAGTAGCCGACCGCCGAATTTTCAGGTAATGCGAGTCAGTATAGTCGGCAGTGGGTACGTGGGAACGACTATCGCGGCATGTTTTGCAGACCTTGGTCACGAAGTCATCAACATCGACATTGACGAAGATGTTATTGAGACGATTAACAGCGGAACACCACCTATTCATGAAGACGGACTTCCCGAGCTTGTCGCGGAGCATGCGGTCCAAGAGGGTACCGGGCGACTACGCGCATCTACTGATTACAGCTTAATCCTTGACACTGACACGACGTTTCTCTGTCTGCCGACGCCACAGAACGATGACGGCAGCATTGACCTCTCCATTATGAAAACCGGAGCGGCCCAACTCGGGAAGACACTTGAAGCAGCAGATGACTGGCACACTGTCGTTGTGAAGAGTACGGTCGTCCCCGGTTCCACAGAAGATGTGATCACACCGATTCTAGAGAAAGAAAGCGGGAAGACAGCCGGGGAAGACTTCGGTGTCGGAATGAATCCAGAGTTCCTCCGGGAAGGAACTGCTGTACACGATTTCCTTAATCCCGACAAAATTGTCCTCGGTGCTGACGACGACCAGGCACTCGCCGATATGCACGATGTCTTCGAACCACTCGTCACGGAAGCCGATGCGCCGGTTGTGGAAACGAACACACGAACTGCGGAGATGATCAAGTATGCGAACAACAGTTTCCTCGCCGCGAAGGTCTCACTCATCAACGATATTGGGAACATCTGCAAGGAATACGGCATCGACGCCTACGAGGTGGCCGACGCCATCGGTCTCGACGACAGAATCAGTGAACAGTTCCTCCGCAGTGGAATTGGCTGGGGTGGGTCCTGCTTCGGAAAGGACGTCGCTGCAATTAGTGCTGCTGCCCAAGAGCAGGAGTACGATCCTGCGATGCTTCGCGCTGCAGTCGATGTGAACGACCGACAACCAGATCGGCTCCTCTCACTTATGGACGACCATGTCGATGTTTCGGGAGAGCAAGTCTCCGTGCTCGGTCTTGCATTCAAACCCGGCACCGACGATATTCGGAACTCGCGTGCGATTCCCGTTATTGAGGGACTACAGGAACGTGGTGCCAACATCGTCGCCTACGACCCGGTTGCGGCCGAGAATATGCGAGAGCACTTCCCCGAGATTGACTACGCGTCAAGCGCATCGGCTTCCCTTGATGGCGCTGCTGCCGCGCTCGTTGTGACTGACTGGGAGGAGATCACCGAGCTTGACGAGGAATTCGACGCGATGGCGACGCCCGTGGTAATCGACGGTCGGCGTGCTATTGACCGGCGTGACGGCATCGTCTATGAAGGGTTGACTTGGTAGTCACTTGAACAGGACGATGGACTACCGAGGACCCCGCTCACGAAACACCTTCCCAATTTGATCCCAGTCCGTCGAAACGTACTGCATCGTCGTATCGAGCTTCCGGTGGCCGAGGACTTTAGCTAACATATGCACCGGAATTCCGTCTTCGCTCGGGTCAGCGGGATGAGTTCCGTTTGCTGAATGAGATGCCATTGAATGGCGAAGCGTATGAGCGGTTACTAACCATCTTGTGTTCCCATTCGCATCTTCACTAATCGGTTCGTTGACTCCTGCTTCTTTCGCCTGTTCCTTCACGATTCGGCTGATATAGCTCGGTCTCATCTGTGGTTTCTGCTGGGTGAGAAAGAGGTATTCAGAGTCGGCTGCCGGCTTGTACGAGCGGCGCTGTTTCTTGACCCACTCCCGCATTAGGTAGTCCAGATTCTCGTGATAGTACACATACCGAATATAATTCTCGTCACCGGGATCCGCCTTTGCGGACGTTATCCGAATCTCGCGCTTTCCGAAATCGATGTCCGAAAGGCGGATGTCGGATAATTCGACGGCTCGTACCCCGGTTTGATACAGTAATCGAATCACCAGTTCGTTCCGTATCGCCGGCGATCCCGGATGCTCAAATATCTTCTGTACGTCTTCCGGTGGAATGGCGACAACGGCATTGTCCGTATCGCCCCGCTGTTGGAGAACCTTGACTTTCTGCGAGGTTTGGGGGTCGATGTGGTTGTAATCCGTATCGTCCAGTGAGACGTCCTCTGCCGGATTGGTCTTGCAGTAGTCGCGGTTACAGGCCCAGATATAGAATACTGAGACAGTAGAGAGGAGAGAAGCGATCATCGTGTCTGCCTTGTGGAGGTTTCGGTCTACGAACTCTCGAACGTCACGTTCTTCTGCGGTTTTCGGGTTGACTCCCTGTTCTTGGCAGTGAACCATCCACTGGCGGAGACACGACTCCCGTGTCTGGAGTGTCGTTGACTTACCGCTCCGCTTGAGAAATGCACAGTACTTGTCGTGGAGTTCTTTGTGATCCCCTGTGAGGTTCTCCAGGTCGCTTTCTTGGTTACTGTTCGACATAATAGACGTTGTGCGGGGATCCATCGATGATGACGGTCGTGCTCTTGACGCGACTCATCTGTTGTTCGAGGAGAGCCAGGGCTCTGGTGACATCATACTCCGACGCGTCGGCGTCTTGTGCGAGTCGCCAGGGTTGTCCCTTCCAAGCACCGGATTCTGTCGGTGATTCTTCCGACAGATCTTCAGAAGATTCTATCCTCGGAAGCTCGTCATGGAGCGTGCTCGCCAACTCCATTAGCTCCGTATCTTGTTGTGCATCCGTTGCGAGATTAATTCGCTCGACCTTCTGGCTCACCCCCATCAGTTCCTCTTTCAGTTCAGAGAGTTCCTCCTCAACGCCGGATAGATCAACATCGACTTGCTGAGTGTCTTGACCTGGAATATCTGCGTCAACCCCTTCTTTGAACCCAACCCGAGTGAGCTCGTTTTCTACCGATTGGCGAATGAGTTGAGTAAGAGTGGTGTACCGTCCGGTTTCTTCAACCGCCTCTTTCCATTCTGATTTCGTGTCTGGCTCGACAGCGATGTTGATCTGTTCTCGGCCGTTTCGGGGCATAGCCAGATGTACAGATACTGACTTTATAAATATTTGTAGAACGAATAAAGAATTTCTAGCAACATGCGCCAGATGTTCGGATAGCGCTCGCACCTTCTTTC
>JBDGPX010000031.1:0-13885 GCA_042219475.1 Halobacteriales archaeon | reverse complement strand
CCGATCTCCGGGTTATGAGCCCGGCGGAATCTCCTGGCTATCCTATCCCGCTACCACTGGCTATCGCTGTCCGGCAATTAAGGATTGTGATTCAGTCGACAGTCAGGTCGTCATTCGGCGCCGATCTGCCAGGTGAAGAGGCTCTCGGCGACGTAATTCACCAGAAAACCGACACCGATCCCGATCGTGTTCGCGAGGAAGTAATGCACTCCGAAATGCCCCGACAGCACGAGTAGGACGGCATAGGCGACACCCGCCCCGCCCCACCGGACGACGTTCGACTTGACGAACCGGCGGCCGAGCGATCCGATACCACTCTCGCCCCACTTCGCGAACGTCCACCGCTCGTTGGCGATGAACATGACGATGATCGCGGTCTCCGCGCTCACGGGTTTGCCGAGAACGACGGTGACATCGAAAAGCTCGATCAACGCCGCGAGGACGGCGTTGTCGACGAGATAGCCGAGCACACCGACCGAAAGGAACTGTCCGAACCGGATCCCTGACGCCAGCGTCGCGAGCCGACCCACGATCGAGCCATCAGTCATCGTTCCACCCCGGTCGGTCGACGAGCGCCGGCTCGTCGGCACGATAGGATTCGATCGCCTTGTGTAGCGGATCATCGCTGAGCAGCTTCGCGCGGTGCCGGGCTGCCAACAGCCCGCGGGCCAGCGCCATCGGCGTATCGATCGCCGACACCGTCGATCCGGGATGATCCTCCCAGACGATCGGGATCTCCGCGATGGTGTACCCGAGTGCTGCCGTCATCGCAATAAGCTCGACGTCCCATGCAAAGCCCGGTTCATAGAGGTGGCTCCGGACGGCCTGCCAGGTCGACGCCCGGATCGCCTTGGCGCCACACTGATAATCGAAGAGTTTCGCGTCGAGCAACTGACGGGCCAACCAGGCGAAACCGTGCCCCAACCACCGGCGTGCGTAGGTCTGATGGGAACGGACCGTCGAGGCGGGATGGCGCCGCGAGCCGACCCCGAGGTCGGCCCCATCGTCACGGACCGCTGCCACGACGTCGGCCATCGAATCGACAGTCGTACTGCCGTCGGCGTCGACAAAGGCCCGGATATCGGTCTCCAACCGCTCGAATCCATACGTGATGGCGGCCCCTTTCCCCCGACGATAGTCGGCAACGTGGATCGTCGCCGGGAGATCGGCCGCCTTGAGCCGGTCGACAACAGCCGATTTCGGGGCATCCAACTCGATTCTGATCGTCCGCGGCGAGAGTTCGGTCTCAAGGGCGTCGACGTACGAGATGAGAGTCTCGACGTCGGGCCGATACGCCGGCACGACCATCCCCAGCGACCGACTCATTGCTGGTGTCTGGGGGATGGATGATTAAAAGGGTTCGAGTCGTCGACGGATCCCAAGCGATTTATCTCCCTTGCTTCCCGTTCGTCGGGTGATGGAATACGGGCTCGTCGTGCTCTGGTGGGGTATGTACATGGCACTCGGGCTCGCGGGCCTGCCGATCGCCGCAACCGTCCTCCAACGGCTTCCGGACCGTGGCGCTGGACTCGCCCTCCCGCTTGCACTGACAGTATTGTTCCTCCCGGTGTACTGGCTCGGGCACCTCACCTTTGCGCCATGGGTCGCGTTCGTCGGCTTCGGTGGACTCGCCGTCTGCTCGATCATCGCCGCCTGGCGTGGACCCCAAATCGAACAGCTTCGGATCCTCGAAACGGCGGCGGTGTTTACCCTCGCGTTCGGACTGCTGGTGGCGATCCGAGCGATCGATCCGTCGATCCAACCTCTTGGAGGCGAGAAATTCCTCGATTATGGCCTGCTCAACTCGGTGTTGCGGGCGAGGCAGCTGCCACCGATCGATATGTGGTTCGCCGGGGAGCCGGTGTCGTACTATTACGGCGGTCATCTCATCGCCGGCGTGTTGGCCATCCTCACGGAAACCCCAGCCCGATATGCCTACAACCTCGCGCTCGCCGGATTCTATGGGGCGTTGGTGGTCGGTGCATACGGCCTTGCCGGCTCGATCGCCGCCGATCGTGGCCAGTCGTTCCGCACGGCAGGCCTGCTTGGAGCCTTTTTCGTCGGGTTCGCTAGCAATCTCCACTCACTCCTTCGACTGGTGCTCTCGGTGCTCCCGGAGACGATTGCCCAACCGATCGCCACCACCATCGCGGCCGGGATCGCGACCGACGCCGCCGCGTTGGCCACCTTTTCGATCGAGACGTTCTCCTACTGGACGGCCAGCCGGGTGATCCCGGGGACAATCAACGAATTCCCGCTGTTTGCCTGGCTCAACGGTGATCTTCACGCCCACATGATGAGCACCCCGTTTCTCCTGCTTGCGGGCGGACTTGTCTTTGGGTACTACCGGACACCCGAGGCCGAAACCCGACAGCGACGGTTGTTGGTTTTCGGCGGGATCCCAGCCGTCGCCGGCATGCTCGCGATCGTCAACACATGGAGTCTCCCGTCGGCCATTGGGCTCGCGTGGCTCGCGATGGTGTTCGCCACCGCAGATCCTGCGACGTTACTCGGATGGGAGAGTGGCGGTACGGGCTGGGTCAGCCAAGAGCTCCGACGGCTCGGACTGGCGACCGGGGCCGCCGGGCTGATCGGCCTCCTTGCACTCCTCTGGAGCCTGCCGTTCTTCCTCGGAACGGCGACCGGTCGATCGATCGGCGTGCTCCCGGAGCGTAGTTCGTTCATGGGCATCGTGCTGGTCCACGGTTGGGTCCTCCTCGTCTTCGCGTTTCACTTCACCGGGCGAGTGACCATTCCTGTCGATCGCCGCCTACTCGCAGTGTGCCTCGCTGTGTTCGTAACCGTGACGCTGCTGGTGAAGGCCGCCGCTATCGGCCTCATTCTGCCGCTGTTGGTGGTCGCGTGGTATCTGCTCCGTACCGACGGCGATGTCGGGTTCGAGACCGTGTTGTTCGTCGCCGCCGCCGGTCTCGTCCTGTTGGTCGAGTTCGTGTACGTCAAAGAACAGGCCGGTCCCGAACGGATGAACACCGTCTTCAAAACGTACATGCAGGTCTGGGTACTGGGGGCCGTCGGGACGGCCGCCGCCCTGGCCGATCTCGTCAGCCGGGATGTCACGGTGGTCTCGACGAATCACACGGGCTGGTTCACATCGGAGCGGCGGCACCAAGCCGCTTCGGTGTTGGTAGCGGTGCTTACGGTGTCTCTATCGGTGTACGGCGGAGTCGCGCTCTATAAACACGCCGAGAATCCACAAACCACGGAGGCGACCCTCGATGGGACCTGGAAGGCCCGCCATTACGACGGTGGACGCTGTGCCCAGCACTACGAAGGATACTGGGGTCCAAGCCAATGGAACGCGATTCGATTTCTCAATCAACGAACTGGCCGGCCGACGATTCTGACAGCCCCTGCACAGTGGACCAATCCCGACTGTCTCCAGCTGTATGACTGGATGAACGCCCCATCGAGCTTTACTGGATTGCCGACCGTCGCCGGCTGGAGTCACGAAATCGGCTATCGGGGCGAGAAGACGTATCGCGAACGCACACAGGACGTGCGTCAGCTCTATCGGGGGACGACCGCCCAACAGACACGATTGTTATCAAAGTACGATGTCGAGTACATCTATGTCGGACCCCAGGAACGAGGACTCTATGGGGAAGTTACCATTACCGATCACCCGGCGTTGACTGTGGCGTTTGAAAACGATGTGGTGACGATCTACGAAGTTCAGGATGCCGCGCTGGAGTAATCAGACCGCGAGATCCCCTTTGGCTTTGACAACCGTAACCGCCTCAGCGTCGATCGATTCGGTTTCAAGCCGGTGAGGGATGAACTCGCGCTTCGTGAAGGCGTCACGTTCGTCTTCGGTACCGATCACACACCAGAGCTGAACTTCATCCGGTCCGTGGTAATCCCCGTTTCGCGTCACCGAAAAACAGACCTGCTCTTTGCCATCGTATTCGATGATCCCGTCCTTTCGTATTCCGGGGTCACCGTGAATGATGAGCCGTTTCATGGACACCGGTTCGCGTGTTGCCCCATTAAGCACTTCGGAGCACATGCAGTGTCGATTCCAGCAGGGAGTCGTATTGACTGTTATTGTGACGACATTAATCCCACTCCCTACGGCGGAATCACATATTCATTTCTTATAATCTGATTGGAAATTCTAATTCATTTCATATACGAATGTTTTAGAAAACTACTATTTAAACACGCGAATCGGCTTGGCATGCAATGTCCGAAGAAACCCTCAAAGCGTATCTGGCGAATAACCCGCGAATGATCGGCGTACTCTTCACCCTACTTCTGATCCTCAGCCAGGCTGGAACCGTCATGGCCGGTAACGGTGCGACTACCGTCGGACCGTAGGTCGTCTACTAAAGAAGTAGTCCAGCGAAATTCACCCTCATAAATAGCTGGGAGCTTTTCTAAGGCTAAAAAGTCAATTAATTCCTGTCTGTCAACCTCGAAGATACCGAGCGATCCAGGATTAAGAAATTGCTGATTTACACTACCTAATAGTGGTTGAAAAAGTACGCCGATCCCCTGCTCAACAGGAGGGTACGTGACTATTTCCAAATTATAAGTATCCTTATCGATTGGTTGTATATACTGGAAATTTGGCGTCATACTCTCATTCTGGACGACATCTGTTCCACCATCGCCCACCACAATATATTGATCATCTATGTGCCGTCGTTCGCGTGCGATTTCTAAGGCTGATCGAAGCGAGAACCCACAATTAAGCAATTTAGCGATCACCTTACCGATCTCAATCGCTCCCTGGTTGTCGACATCGGTCAGTGTTACGATGCCACCGACACTACCAGCGTCGATCATCCGAAAGCCCTGGTCGTAGGACTGGCAACCATTTAGCAAGAAGGCGTTTACACCTGTTTCGTCGATAGTACCGATGTCAAGTTCGCCATCAGCACAGATAAATTTGCCAGAGTCGATGTGCCCAATGTAATGGAGGAAATCGTTATCCTCATTGATCACGTCACGGAGGGATTCCACTGAGAGATCCGTATGAACGGTGACGTCAAACAGTAACTCGTCGCGATCTCCATAGAGATCGTCGTCGTATTCTGCAAGCATTTCACGGTCATTACAAACAACGGTGATGTCGATCTTACTTTCGTCAAAATGCCTTTCGAATTTATTATAGAAACCCTGTTTTACCAGCTTGTTCGCACCGATCGGGCGTCCGTCACCAACCCATGCGTGCTCGAGAGCATCGGACTCCGGCAATCGAACAAGTGATTGTGATTCTGTAGAGAGACGAGTGACATCCGAATCATCAGAGGTACGGATTGTTTTCGATCCCCCATCAGCTCGGTGTTTGTGTACATCACCACGTACAAACGACTCGATCGACGTTCGTTCCGCGATCGAAGGGTCACGAGCCTCGGTACCTCTAGACGTACGAATGAGCGAGAGCTCATTCAAGACGAACGGCAGGAATTCGATATTCGCTGGTTTGGGTCGCGTATCCGTGATCAGCCGCCAGGCCGGGAATTGATCCTCAAGCTGATCGAATGGGAGTTCAAGATACGTCTCAAGCTGAGTTGATAGCGGTTGGCCGTAGAGCCATTCAAAATCGATATCCAATCGGGAGTCAATGATCTCACGTTCGTGGAGGTCGACATTGTAGTACCCTTCAGTTCGTGTAAGGCAGTCCAGAAAGAAGATCCGCTGTAGCAGTCGTTGAATCTCTGTTTCGAAGTCCTGGTGTGGTCTGGAGAATGATCTAAGAACGCCGTCGTCAGTTGTCAACAGAGGTTCAGAATTAGGAACGATATCAGCTCCAAGATAGTAGCTTAATGGACTTGCAACATAGAGCTTCCCTACATCCGGGGGGAGTTCAAGGCGAATATCGGTTTCAGGCGTATCAATCGAATCGGGAATCGATAGCTGTGGACCAAGTTCGATTTCCGGGGGATGTCCTCGCAACGTCGGGAACGAACGTTCACAGCTTGTTGTCTTGAGTGATGAACTCAGCGCTGAGATCGCTTTCATCAAATCTCGTGGGGATTCCGAAGTCGTAATCGTCGTTGCGGGGACATCGTGATACGAGCGGGCACCAATCTGGATCTCAGTTTTGTCGCCGAATCCAAGCCGCATCCGGTCAGTCGTGGATGCAATCGCGAGTTCGCTCGAAACTTGTAGGTAAAGTTTGATCGGAGTGTTGAGTTCGATAATGTAATCATCAGCGGGAAGAGACTCAACACTGTAGTGGGTTACATCAACTACCATCTCTCCATTCGCATCCCGAACGTAAACTGCGACGACATATGGGAGCGTAATCGAAGATGTCTGGACGGTTGCGGCGTTATCGACCGGAAAATAGAATTGATCGATATTAGCTGTGGTCGGACTGACTGGTCCCGCTGTTTCGATCGGATAGCGACGTTGCTGGATCGGGTCGTGGATGGCGAGTCCGGCTGCATCAGCTTCAGGGATAAACTGCGGCTCCATCGATCAGTACCCACGCATTCGAAATGCATCTACTTAGGCGTAGTCCCCGCTCCGATCGAATCTATCCGTTCGTCTGTGTCGGCGACAGCCAGGGAACATCACCGATCAACAACGAATTGGTGGATAGCGAGGCGCAGCCCCGCGAAGGCCAGGAGACCAAACGCGTTTTAAACGGTGATATCCAATTCACGGCCAACGATCACTCATGCAGATGCCGAGGCGGTTCAATACGTATTGCCCGAACTGTGACGAACACACCCAACACGAAGTCGAGAAGGTCCGCCGTGGTCGCGAAACCGGGATGAAGTGGATCGACCGCCAGCGACAGCGCAACTCCGGGATCGGCAACGACGGGAAGTTCTCGAAGGTCCCTGGCGGTGACAAACCGACGAAGAAGACGAACCTCAAGTATCGCTGTGGCGAGTGTGGCAAAGCCCACATGCGCGAGGGCTGGCGCGCCGGCCGGCTCGAATTCCAGGAATAAACCCATGCCAGGCAATTTCATTACGGTTCGTTGTCCCGACTGTGAGAACGAACAGACGGTGTTCGAAAAGGCTGCCTCGCCGGTTGCGTGTGCGGTCTGTGGGAGTACCCTCGCCCGGCCGACCGGCGGCAAGGCCGCCGTTGAAGGCGACATCGTGGAGGTGGTCGAACAGCGATGAGGTACCGAGGCTGGCCCGAAAAGGGAGAACTGGTCGTCGGCGAGGTCGACGAGATCGAGGACTTCGGCGTTTTCATCGACCTCGAGGAATACGAGGACAAACGCGGGCTCATCCACATCAGCGAGGTCGCCAGCGGGTGGATCAAAAACGTCCGCGATCACGTCCGGGAAGGCCAAACGGTCGTGTGTAAGGTCCTCGATGTCGATGAATCCTCCCAGCAGATCGACCTCTCGCTGAAGGACGTCAACAACCATCAGCGAAAGGAGACGATCCAGCAGTGGAAAAACGAACAGAAAGCCGACAACTGGATGGAGTTGGCCTTCGGCGAGGAGATCGACAAAGCGACCTACAACCGGATCGCCAACGAGTTCCTGAATGCCTTCGACTCGCTGTACGACGGCTTCGAACAGGCAGCGATCCACGGTCACGAAGCGCTTGAGGAACTCGACCTCTCCGAGGACGAACGCAATGCGATCGTCGAGACGGCTCGTGAGAACGTCTCTGTTCCGTACGTAACAGTGACGGGATACGTCGACCTGCGGTGTACGGACGCCGAGGGCGTCGACGCTATCAAGGATGCGCTTAAGGCCGCCGAGGGCAACGGCGATGTCCCCGACGAGATCGATCTCGAGGTGACCTACGTCGGGGCTCCCGAGTATCGGATCCAGGTCCAGGCACCCGATTACAAACTCGCTGAAGATCATCTCGAAGCCGGCGTCGAACGCGCTCGGAGCGCGATCGAGACTCACGGCGGGACGGCCGAGTTCCACCGCGAGCGGCGAAGCGACGATGAAGCCTGACCGCTGATACGGGAGCGATTGATCCGCTGTTCCAGTGCCATGAAATCGGATATCCGTGTGTGTTCACGCTGGCAAAGCGAACACGACCGGCCAGTCTACGCACTGGCAGAGCAGTGTCCGGAATGTGGCGGCGAAACGATCAACAGCGCGCCAGCGCCGTTCTCGCCGGCGGATCCGTATGGCGAGTACCGACGCGCTCTTAAACGCCGGGTCCGCGAATAGGGTATGGAGTCACTCGAGGTCGAGTCGATCGCGGAGCCGGAACTGGAGGAACCGGTTCTGATCGAGGGGCTGCCCGGCGTCGGGCACGTCGGAAAGCTCGCGGCTGAACATCTGATCGAGGAAAACGATAGTCAGCTGGTCCGGCGGGTCTACTCGGAGTACTTTCCACCGCAGGTCAGTGTCGATGAAACGGGCGTTGCCGACCTCGCCTGCGTGGAGTTTCATGCCGTCGAGACGGAGGATCGCGACCTGCTGGTCCTCGTCGGCGACCATCAGGCCCAGGAGACGGCCGGCCATTATCGGTTGACCGATACATTCCTCGATATCGCCGAGGAGTTCGGCGTCGAGGAGATCTACGCGCTCGGCGGCGTACCGACCGGCGAACTTATCGAGGAGTACACCGTTTTGGGGGCGGTAACCGACGCCGCCGAGATCGAGCGCTTCGAGGAGATCGGGGTCGAGTTCCGTTCGAACGAACCCGCGGGCGGGATCGTCGGTACCAGCGGGCTGTTGTTGGGGCTTGGCGACCGCCGCGGGCTGACGGCGATCTGTCTGATGGGCGAGACTAGCGGCTATATCGTCGATCCCAAAAGCGCTCAGGCTGTACTCGAAGTGCTACAGGGCGTCTTGGAATTTGACATCGATCTCGGATCGCTCAAGGAACGAGCCGATGAGATGGAGGAGGTGGTCCGGCAGATCCAGGAGATGCAGCAGGGCCAACAGGCGCAGGGCGGACAGGGAACCGGTGCCCCGACCGACGAGGACCTTCGGTACATCGGGTAACCATCGAGAGACCGTCGGTCAGTCGTGCCGCTCGACGCGACACCGGGGGTCCAGTAGTACGGACGTGTCGACGGGCAGGAACGGGAGGACGGCAACGACTGACTGATCGCTTGCGGGGGATTCTTCAGCCCGTATCGCCAAGGAAACCATGTGCTTCACGAATGGGTGGGATTCCTGCCGGAGTGGCTCCGCGTTGGGCTCCTCCTCGGTGGGCTCCTGACGCTCGTCGTGGCGGTCGTGTTCGCTATCGGCGCCAAGGTGTTTCCCTCACCGTCGATGACGAGCCCCACCTCGCAGGACGCCGGCGAAACCAGGCGACGCGGTGAAATCCGGCAGTATCTCGGAGCGATCGAGGAACCGTATGTCGAGGACTGGAACCATGACGGGCGATCAGCCGCGTTCTATCTTCCCGACCGCGAGATCGCGATTACGTTCGATGCCCAGCAGTACTTCCTGCTCGAGTCGGCCGATATTCGGACGATTCTCGTCGAACACGAGATGCCAGGTGCCCATCTCGGCAGTCGCCTCCCATTCGAGACACCCGACCTCACTGATCCGGATCCGGGAGAGATACAGAACGGCGTCCAAACGGCGTTTGCGGTTCTCGGCGTCTCGCCATCGGCGAGCAGTGCGGAGCTCAGAGAAGCCTATCGTGCCAAAATCAAGGAGGTCCATCCGGATCAGGGCGGCGATCCCGAGGCGTTCCAACGGGTCAAGGATGCCTATGCAGTCGCCAAAGAACGGGCGGATTGACCAGATCAAATCCAAGACGTGGGTACGAGCCATCGGATGGGGCCGAGAGAACGACCGAACTTTCACACTCCCGGGGGGCGTGGCCCCGCCATGGATCCGGTGTATGCTGGCGATCTGATGGTGCCACCGTATGATGGCAGCATCGCCAACCTCCTTAAGCGACCTTTCGAGGAATTCCCCGATAAACTGGCGTTGACACACGCCGACGAGGAACGGACGTACCGCGACTTCGGTGATCGCGTCCGGCAATTCGCCGGCGGGCTTCACGCAGCCGGGTTCGATGCCGGGGATCGGATCGGCATCTGTGTTCCGAACGGGATCGCGTTCTGTGAGGTTATCTGGGGATGTATCCACGCGGGAGTCATCGCATCGCCGCTGAATCCGGCCTACCGCCGGCGAGAGATCGACTACCAGCTCGGGCACGCGGATGCGGAGGCGGTCATCACGACGCCCCAGAAGCTCGAACATGCTGAACCCGTCGCCGAGGAGCACGGAATCGACGTGTTCCTGACCCAACCGGCTGGGGATCGACGAACGATCGGGGGGTTGATCGAGACTGGTGAACCGACGACGGTTGAGCGTACCGACGACGATATCCTGTTACAGCCATACACGTCGGGAACGACCGGTCGGCCGAAGGGGGTACTGTTGACCCATCGGAACTTTCGAGTCCAGCTCGTCCGAGGGATCGAAGGATACACGACCGGCGAGATCCGCGGTGACGGGTTGATCGTCCTCCCGATGTACCACATCACGGGCATGTTGCGGATGTTATCCTCGACCGCGACCGGCCGGACGATGCACCTCCTCCGTCCCGATGAATGGGACCCAGTTAGGGTCCTCGAAACGATCGATGCATACGACGTTCCCAGTTTCAGCGGCGTGACGACGATGTACGTCGATCTCCTCGAAACGTACGAGGAGAATCCCGAGGCATACGACCTCAGTAGCCTCGAAAGCGCCAGCCAGGGCGGAGCCAAACTGCCGGAACCGATGCACGAAGAGCTCGAAGAGCGATTCGATATCGAGATGCGGGAAGGGTACGGTCATACCGAGACGACTGCCGGTACCCATACGATTTCGGCGTCAACGTTCGGCGATAAGGTCGGAAGCGTCGGCCAACCCATTCCCCATACCGCCTCGAAGATCGTCGACGAGGACGGCGAGGAGGTTCCCGTTGGCGAGGAAGGGAAAATCTGGGTGCAGGGCCCCCAGGTCATGAAAGGCTACTACAAAAACGACGAGGCCACGGATGCCGCGTTCTCCGAGCGGGGCTATTTCAAGACCGGAGACATCGCTTATCGCGACGAGGACAACTACTACTACGTGATCGGACGAGAGACGGACATGATCCTCACCGGCGGCTATAACGTGTATCCCAGCGAGGTCGAGCGGGTGCTCTATGATCACCCCGCGATCGCCGAAGCGGCAGTGTTCGGAGTCCCCGATGATCGACGGGGCGAAACCGTCGCAGCAGCCGTCAGCCCGGCTGAAGGACACGATCTCGACGCCGAGCGCGTCAAGGAATATGTGCTCGATGAGATCGCGCCCTACAAACATCCTCGGGTCGTCGATGTCCGCGATGAATTGCCCAAGACCGGCAGCGGCAAGATCCGGAAAATCGAACTCCGCGATCAATTCCTCAAGGACGGCACATAGGACGGGGCGATCGCCGGCGATTCCGCCGCTGCCGTCAGGCCTATATTCCCGAACGGCACAGATATAGGTGTGATCGAGCCCCTGCCGACGGCGATGACCGATATCGTCGCCTGGATCGTCATCGGGTTGTTCCTGATCGGCTGGTCGTTCCAGGGGACCGGGCAATACGCTCGAAGTATCAACGCCGTCGCCTGGGCACTCTTCGGCGGGTTTTGGCTCCTGTTGATCCCGCGGTTCGCGTTAGTAATGAAAAGTCCGATCGAGACGGTACTGAGTGCGCTCGCCGTGCCGATCTGTATCTACGTTGGCTATCTCGTTTGGTCCGGACGGGAGTCGCTGTTCGTGCTCTCGCGAGCGGTAGCGATCATGGGGGTAGTCTATCTTCCCTTCGAGACGATCCCAGTACTCCGGCAAACGATGATCGAAGCCGTGGCCCGACAAACACTCGTCGTGATCGGGTTGTTGGGCTCTGAGGCGACGCTTACGACCGGGCCGGAGTACGGCTATCAGAGCGCGCTCGTGTTCGTGACGGATGGTCATCGGTACGTGACCCACATCGTACTCGCATGTACCGGAATCGGGAGTATGAGCATCTTCGCGGGACTGATCGCGGCACTCGAGGCTCCACTCAAGCGGAAACTCCAAGCCGCGAGCGTCGCGATCGCCGTGATCTACGTCCTCAATCTGCTCCGGAATGCGTTCATCGCCGTGGCGTTCGGCGAACAGTGGTTCCAGATCCTGACCGGGCCGGTAATGGCCATCACCGGCTACCAGGATCCCGGATTGGTATCGTTCTTCATCGCCGATCGGGTCATCAGCCAGAGCGCGTCGGTTGTCGCGTTGGTGGGGATTACGTGGTTGGTGATTCGGTATCTACCGGAACTCCTGACCGTGATCGAGGATCTGTTGTTCATCGTGACACGCGAGGAATACGACCTCCGTGACCGCATTGGTAGGGCGAGCTAACCGCGTATGACGGCGACGTCGGAAGGGCTGGATTTCGTCCCGTATAAACGAGCGGCGTATCTGCCGGCTGCCGATACCGTCGTACTCGCCGATATCCATATCGGACGCGATCGAACGTCGAATATCGAACTAGGGCTCGGCGAACGGGAGATGTTGGTCGATAACCTCGCCGATCTCATCGAGACATTCGATCCACACGAAGTCGTCTTCGCGGGTGATACACTCCACTCCTTTTCGCAGGTCCCCGTCGAAGTCGAACGGACCTTCGAAGAATTGACGACGACTGTGACCGCCGCTGGAGCGACGCTTACGATCCTCCGTGGCAACCACGACACCCGGCTGGCCTCAGTCCTCGACGAGGACCACGCGGCAAACGAGAGTTGCCGGCTGACGGATGGAGAAACGATCGTACTGCACGGCCATGAACCGCCGACTCGTTCCGCCGAGCGGTATGTGATCGGTCATGACCATCCAGCGATCGAAATCGAGGGACACCGCCGGCCGTGCTATCTCATCGCCGAGGATATCTATGAGAACGCGAATGTGATCGCCCTGCCGGCGTTCAATCCGCTGATCCGAGGTGTCCCCGTCAACGGCGCCGGTCGTGGCGATTTCCAATCACCACTCCTCGATCGGATCGGGACGTTCAGACCGGTCGTCCATGACGACGGCGACGATGGTGCTGGGACGTTGACGTTCCCTCGGTTGTCCTCGTTTCGGGACTTCCTCTAACGCCATCACTCGAGGTCCCGATAGACCATCTGTGCGGCCTTTCGTCCGCTCGACATGGCACCTTGGATCGATGACCACTCGGTGATGTCGCCGGCGAGATAACACCGACCAGCCGGTGCATCGACGCTCGGGAGCTCGCGTCGAAATTCCGGCGGCTGAGCGAACTGAGCGTGATCGATCCGATAGGTTTCGAGTACCTCGACGTTGTCCGCATCGAATCGCTGTTCGGGGAACCATTCCGAGAGCGCCGTGCGGGTCGCGGCGGCAAGCTCATCGTTGGCTTCCGATCGGTCACCGATGAAGGTTGCGCTGATCAACCGGCGGTCCGGGGGGGCGTATTCCGGTGCGACTGCCGAGTGAGGGACGATGTGATTGGGCGTTGCATCTTCGGCGTTGAGGACGATCCGCCGATCCACTCCCAGCGACTTCCCGGAAGGGAGCGCATAATACTGTGTCACACAGCCGAGAGTATCAGCAGAAACCGAATCGATGTCGATGAGATCGGTAATCGATTGGGGACCCGTGGCGACGATCGTGGCATCGGCCTCGACGTGGCCGTCATCAAGCCTGACCGTGACACCACAATCGTCGGCATCGACGGCATCGACAGGCGTATCGGTCGTGATCGTCGCCCCGGCGGCGCGAGCCTCGGTCGCGAGTTGCCGGGGGATGGCCTCCATCCCATCGGCCGGGACGACCGTCGCACCTGATGCAAGCATCCCGAAGGTATACTCGAAGATCGTCCGGGAGGTAGAGAGTGATCGATCGAGCGTGATCCCGCCGTAGAACGGCGCAACGAAATTCTCGATGTACTGACTCGAAAACCCCAATTGTCTGAGCCAGCGACTGATCGTCGTATCG
>JBDGPX010000109.1:0-13937 GCA_042219475.1 Halobacteriales archaeon | reverse complement strand
GGCGGGCGCTCGACGAGGACCTGTTGCCCGGCCGCTCGATCGAAGGCGTCGCGACGGCCAGCCTCTACGCCGCCGCCCGCCAGGTCGGGACGCCGCGGAGTCTCGATGAGATCGCCCGCGTCAGTCGGGTCGAGAAGATGGAGTTGACCCGGACGTACCGATACATCGTCCGCCAGCTCAACCTCGAAGTCAAGCCGGCCGATCCGGTGAGTTACGTCCCGCGGTTCGCATCGGAACTCGGCCTCTCCGATGAGGCCGAGCGCCGGGCTCGCGAACTGCTCGAATCCGCGAAGGAACAGGGGGCTCACAGCGGAAAAAGTCCAGTTGGACTCGCGGCTGCCGCCATCTACGCCGCCGCCCTCCTGACCAACGAGAAGGTGACCCAGAGTGAGGTTTCGGAGGTCACCGACGTTAGTGAGGTTACGATCCGGAACCGGTACAAGGAACTTCTTGAAGCCGCTGACGCCGTCACACCGGCATAGATAGGCCGGCCGCGGTATCGACTGAGAGGCGTTTGCCTGTTCGGTCCTGATCGATGAGGGATGTGTCGATCAGCCGTCGGTCGAAGCTTTTTCCGGTCGGCATCCTGTATGGGTCGGAGTATGAAGGAGGCGTTTGTGCAACTCCTTTGTCCTAATTGTGAGAAGGCCTGGGAATCGACCCCCAGCGAACTGCCCGCCCACAGCGAGGATTTCACATGTCCGTCCTGTCACACCACCCGTTGGATGGCGGAATTCACCAAGACCGAACGGGATCTCGAGATTCTCAAGCGACTAGCCTAAGCGAACGCGTCTCCCTTCGATCCGCTCTGAACCGTTTCGAGCCAATTTAGAATTAGCTACCGGTTGGTGAGAGTGCCCCACATGCATCGCATTTCAACATCTGGGCCCCTTTCTCTTCGACCAGTTGGGTATCCGGGAGACCACACTCCGGACAGATCACGTATGCCTGGTTGAACTCCTCGACGGCGTCATGAATACGATCGCTCCGGAATTCCCCGGTGAGACGGGCCCGGCCACTCTCGTCGATATGGGCGCTCGTTCCGAGTTCGTCTTGAAGGAATCGGAGCAATTGGTCGTCGTCACGATCCAACTTATCCAGCGTCGCCTGGAAGTTCTCATAGACCGTTACGTTCCCTTCTTGGCGGACATCCGGCGTCGGCAGATCGGAGCGACTACCACCTTCACCGATATCCGGCACTTCGGAGAGCCCGCGTTCCAGCTGCTCTTCGTAATCGCTCATACTCGACAATCGCCGCTGCCGGCATAAAAACGTTTCAGCGACCCGCTAACAGTCGTGTTAACGGCTCTCAAGATAATACTATAACCCCTCGGTTATAAGGGGCAGATGTCATGAAAAAGCAGGAGCTCATTCACCTGCACGGCCTGCTTGCAGAGGTATCGTCGCATATCGATGAATCGACGGACGGGTCCCTGGATCTCGACGAATATCGCTCCCTTGGGGTTCGACCGACATCGATCCATCAATCGAAGACCGATCACAAGGCGGCTGTTTTTGCGCTTGCGAACGGTATCACGGGTAATATCAAGGTTGAGGAGCGGGAGACCGTCGCCGCGACCGCAGACTGAACGAGAACTTCTATCGGTCACTGTCCTTGGCGTATAGTGACAACGCTTGATAGCGAAGGGAACGGTCAGGTCAGCCACGATCAGAAGTAAACACGACCGTCTACGCGATTAGATCAGGGATTGATACGATCGGCTTAGAGGACAATCGATGGCCGATGTACGGAACCACTCGAGTTGTCGCGGGACAGTCCCGACGATGGGTCACTCGATCAGATCGTCGAAGTCGGGGAGTACTTCGTCCTCGTCGTTCTCCCCTTCGTTCGGTGCCGCAGCGAGTTCCTCGTCCTCGATGAGGTCGTCATCGTCGTCATCGGCTGTTGACTGCTCGGATTCTTCTTCGTCTTCCTCGATCACCTCGACTTCGAGGACTTTTAGTGGGATGTCTTCGAGATGTTGACCGATCTCCTTCCGTGCGATCCGCGAGGCGTGTTCCTCGCGTTCGACGTTGAAGACGGTCATCTCCAGTTCGAGCGCAACCAAACCTTCATCAGCGGCGATAAAGGCGGGTTCGAGCTCGTCCCCACAGTGTGGGCAATCGCGTTCACCCATATTGATCTCGACGTAATTGAGATCGGGGTTGAGCATCTCGCCCGTCTTGGAAATGGCAATCCGCACGGCTTCGTCTGGCGTTTCAACATCATAGACCGGCACCGCAGCTTCGACGACAACTCTGCAGTCCATGGTATGAGGAAGATTCGGAGGCCAAGAGTAAGAAAGTTAGCCCTAAACGGCTTCCGTGGGCTGTTTAGCGGTTCTGTGTCACGATTCCCTCGTGATTCATTGACGAAGCTGACGAGGTTTGTGGCGTTGAAGAGGCAGAGTCGCGATCCGATCGATCGGCGCTGATCGGGAAGACCAAATAGGTTGGGACGAATGATCGACCGGAGCGATGGAACGGGGCGCCATTCCGATCGAAGAGTTGCCGGGCGGACTCGATCTCCAGTCGACACTCGAAAGCGGGCAAACGTACCACTGGCGACGGCGTGATGGGGCCATGTACGAATCGACCGGCTCGTACGGTGGTGACGCCTGGTACTACACCGTCGTCGACGGTGAGGTGATCCACGCACGACAACACGATGGCCGTCTCGAGTGGACGGCCACCACGGACGCAGTCCCGTACTTAGAGGATCTGCTCCGGCTGAAAGATGACTTGGACGCCATCATCAAGGCGACTCCGTCGGATTCGTTGATCGAACGGGCATATCGAACCTATCGAGGGATGCGGATCGTGAAGGATCCGTTTTTCCCCTGTCTGATCTCGTTTATTTGTTCGGCCCAGATGCGTGTCGAGCGCATCTTCGAGATGCAAACGGCACTTCGACAGGAATACGGCCGGGAAACCTCCGCCGATGGCACCACGTACAACGACTTTCCAACGCCGGAGCGATTGGCCGAAGCGACCGAATCGGAGCTTCGGGATCTCGGGCTCGGCTATCGAGCCCCATACGTGAGGAAGACGGCCGATCTCGTCGCCGAGGGTGCCCAATCTCCGGATACCCTTCCGACGGACTACGAGCAGGCCCGGGACGCCATGCAAGTCTATGTCGGCGTCGGCGAGAAGGTGGCCGACTGTGTCCTGTTGTTCTCACAGGGATATCTCGAAGCGATCCCGCTTGATACCTGGATCCGGACGGCGATCGAGGAGTACTATCCCCACTGTGATCACGGCTCATACAAGGAGACATCTCGGGCCCTGCGGGCGGAATTCGGTCCCTATTCGGGATATACCCAGACCTACGTGTTTCACTATCTTCGTCATCATCACTGAACCTCGGTGGGTGACCACAGAGCCAGTCGTTTAAGGCCTCGCATAGAGTTGCTGTGGATATGGCGCGCACTCGGGCGCACGTTTTCGTTTCGGGGACCGTTCAAGGGGTCTACTACCGGGCGACGACACGCGACACCGCACGGGAGCACGGCGTCGATGGGTGGGTTCGCAACCTCGACGACGGCCGTGTCGAGGCCGTCTTTGAAGGACCGGAGGACGCCGTTGAGGCGATGATCGAGTGGTGTCACGAGGGTAGCCCTACGGCCGAAGTCGAGGCTGTCGATGTCGAGTACGAGGATCCTCGGGGGATCGACGGATTCGAGGTCCGCTGGTGAGTCGGGACGGATCGGATCGAAGTCCTGACTGGTCACTTCTTGCAGAGGCTGTCCTTGATACTCCCGGCAAGGTAGCCGGTCGCACTGCCGAACCCAGCCCCAATCCCCGCACCGAACGGACCGAGCGCGCTTCCTGTGACGCCGCCGATCGTGGCACCGATAGCGGCTCCTTTGCGTGCGTGGTTGTCGGAATCTCCACAACGTATCATGGAACTAACTAGTTGGCCTCCTCGTAATTCAATCACTCGGCTTCGGCCCGACGCGGTAGCCTTTACTCGGCGGCCCGCGAACCGACGGCCTGATGATCACCACAGAGCGGATGGCCGCCGTCGATCGGAATGCGGCCGCGCTCGGTGTTTCACAAAAACAGCTGATGGAGTCGAGTGGGAACGCCGTCGCTCGAACGGTCCGATCGGTCGCCGATGACGGCGCGTCGATCGCCGTCGTGGCCGGTCGCGGAAACAACGGTGGTGACGCCTTTGTCACGGCCCGGTTTCTCGATGAGTTCGACGTGCGGGTAGCTCTGTTGGGGCGTCCGGAAACGATCACGACCGACATTGCTCGGGAGAACTGGGAGGCACTCCAAACGGCTGAGTACGACACGTCGACGGTCACCGATAGCAGCGAGTTCACCCTTGCTGATCCCGACGTAATCGTCGATGCAATGCTCGGAACCGGGATCACCGGCAAACTGCGGGAACCGATGCGGACTGCCGCGAGACGAATCAACGCGGCGGATGCGACCGTCGTCGCCGTCGACGTCCCGTCCGGTGTCGACGCTGATACGGGTGTGGCCGCCGGGACGGCCGTTGAGGCCGATCGGGTGGTCACGTTCCATGACATGAAGCCGGGATTGGCAGATCGAGATGATGTTATTGTCGTGGATATCGGCATCCCGTCGGCCGCCGAACGGTTCGTCGGGCCGGGCGATCTCCTCCATCTCGATCGGCCCGCCGACAGTCATAAGGGGGATTTCGGCCGGATCTATGTCATCGGTGGTGGCCCGTACACCGGTGCACCGGCACTGACCGCCCAGGCGGCCCTTCGGGCGGGTGCCGATCTCGCTTATGTGGCGTGCCCATCGGCGATCGCCGAGCAGATCCAAGGGTATTCGGCCGATCTGATCATCGAACCGTTCGCCGGTGACCGCCTGGACGTCGATGACGTCGGGTCCCTTGTTGAATCCGCCGACGATCGGGACGTCGTCGTCATCGGCCCCGGGATTGGTGATGCCCGGCCGACGATCGACGCCGTTCGACGGTTTCTCGAAACCGTCCAGGGGACCGTCCTCGTCGATGCCGATGCGCTTGAAGTCGTTCCCGACGTCGACACCACCGCGACGCTGATCTGTACGCCCCATCGTGGCGAACTCCGCGAGATGGGTGGACCGTCGGCCGAGCAGTGGGACGAACGGGCTCGGGTCGTCGAATCCTTTGCGGCCGAATTGGGGCACACGTTCCTCGTCAAGGGACCGTACGACGTGATCTCCGATGGGGAGACGACTCGGATCAATCGGACGGGGAATCCTGGGATGACGGTCGGCGGCACCGGCGACGTATTAGCCGGTGTGACTGCGGCGATGGCCTGCCGACGTCCACCGGTGTTGGCGGCCGCGATCGGGGCTTACGTCGCCGGGAAAGCGGGCGATGCTGTCGTCGCCGAACAGGGCTACGGCATGGTTGCGTCCGATCTCCTTACAGTCCTTCCGCCGACGATTCGAGGTGATGATCATGAGTGATCCTGATGAGGATCTTACCCACACGACAGAGGATGGTGAAGTCCAGATGGTCGACGTCGGATCGAAACCGGATACGGCCAGACGGGCCACCGCGACCGGCATGATCCGCCTCCAGCCCTCGACGATCGAGGCGATCCGCGCCGATGCCGTCGAGAAGGGAGACGTACTGGCGACGGCCCGGATCGGTGCGATCCAAGCGGTCAAACACACGTGGGAGACGATCCCGATGTGCCATCAGATCCCGATCACCAACGTCGATGTCGACTACGAGATTGGCGACGAGCGGGTCCAGTGGACGGTCACTGTCGAGACCACGGGCAAGACCGGCTGTGAGATGGAGGCTCTTGAGGGCGTGACGACCGGGTTGAACGTGATCTGGGACATGGTGAAAGCCGCCGAAAAGGACGCCGACGGTAACTACCCGGCGACGGCGATCGAGGACGTCCGTGTAATCGAAAAGCAAAAACGACCGCTCGATCGATCCTGAACTCAGGCCACGCCCGCGAGTTCGCTGGCCTTCGCCCGCGCCCGCTCGATGATCGACGGCTGGGCCTCGAAGTCGAGGATGACTTCCTCGTTTCCGTATGTCTCCTCTTCGACATAGGCGTGGTCGTGGACCCACGATACCAGGCTCATCGCTTCATCCGACAGCGGGAGTACGAGCCGTTCGTGCTGACGATCGGGGAGTTCGGCGTGGATCCGGTTTTTGAGCTCCTCGATATTCGTCCCCTCGATCGCGCTAACCGCGATCGGGTTAGGGGCGAGCGCCGAGAGTGCCTTGCGGGTTTCCGTAAGTTCGGCTTCGCTCACCAGATCGGTCTTGTTCAACACCGTGACGATCGGCGCCTCATTGCGTTCATAGAGTGTGTCGTGACAGGTCACCAGCTTTTCACGGATCTCCTCGATCGGTTCGCTGACGTCGACGACAAGCAAAACGAGATCTGCACGGTACACCTCATCCAGCGTCGACTTGAACGACTCGACCAGCCAGTGGGGGAGATCGCTGATAAACCCGACGGTGTCGGTCAACAGGACGTTCCGCCGATCCATGTCCATCCGTCGGGTCGTCGTCCCTAACGTCGTGAACAGCCGGTCCTCGGCCTCGGCGGTCGGATCGAGATCCGGATGGAGCTCTTCGTTATCGCCGAGATCGATGTCATCGGCGAGCTGTTGCAACAGCGTCGATTTGCCGGCGTTGGTGTAGCCAGCAAGTGCGACCAGATCGAAGCCGGATTCGCGGCGCTGTTCGCGCCGTTTGCGGTCGGTCTTTTCGATCCGCTCGAGCTCGTCTCGGATGCGGCTGATCCGGTCTTTGATCGCCTGCTCACGCCCTTCGTCGTATTCCCCCAGACCCATGAATCCCGGATGTTCATCGCGTCTGGCAAGGCTGGTCTTGGCCTCGACGCGGGGGAGTTCATACCGGAGTTCGGCTAGTTCGACTTGTAGTTGGGCCTTCCGGGTCTCGGCTCGCTGCCCGAAGATCTTCAGGATCAGCGTGAACCGATCGAGTACTTCGATACCCTCCGGTAATCGGGTGCCGAGATTATACGTCTGATACGGACCCAACCGGTTGTCGAAAATGATGGTGCCGGCCCCGGTATCCTTGACTGCGGCGACCAGTTCACTGACCTTTCCGGCCCCGATGTTGTATTCCGGATCCTCCTTTCGGGATTGGGTGATGACGTCGGCGATCTCGTACCCGGCGGCCTTGGTGAGATCGATGATCTCGTCGGTGTCGGGCGTGCCGGTATCGACGCGGCTTACGATGATCGTGGTGTCGGGATCTCTCGCCTGCACTCTCCCGTACCTACGAACGCGGATCACTTAAATTCGCCCGCGATCAATGCCACAAAACGGATAACCGGAGACAGCGAACGATCGGTATGGTCCTGGATGTGTTGGCAGTCGACATCAATGCCAAACAACTCGGGTTGGAGTTCGGCGGTGGCGCCATCATCGGCGGCGTGATCGGATTCGCTGCCAAGAAGGTCGCGAAGTTGCTCGCGGTTATCATCGGGCTTGAACTCGCGTTGTTCAAGCTCCTCGAATCCCGCGGGATCCTGACGGTTGACTGGAACAAACTGACCGCTGGCTTGGTTGGCGCCGGAGAAACCGCAACCGCTGCGACACCGCCGTCCTGGCTGATGACGATCCTCGAGACGCTCTCGATCGGGGCGGGTTTCACCGGCGGATTTCTCCTCGGATTCCGGCGTGGTTAACAAATATCACGTACGATCTGCTCATGCAAATAGATTCTTCTGACCGGCGCTTGATCGTCCTGTCATGACCCGAACGGCTGTTATCGCGGGCGTTGGTCCAGGCCTCGGCGCCTCGATCGCCGAGAAATTCACCGACGAGGACTGTGCAGTTGCTCTTCTCGCTCGAAGCGAGGATTATCTGGATGAGCTCGCGGCGAGTTTGACTGACCAAGGCGCCGATGCGATCGGCATCCCGACTGACATCACCGAGGCCGAACAGGTCGATCACGCCATCGACCGTGTCCACGACGAGTTCGGCGATATCGATGTCTTGGTTAACCACGCTGGTGGCGGCGGCTGGCAGGGCATCCGTGACATCACCGCCGAGGAGTTCGAGGGTGCGTGGCGGACCTGTGCTCAGGGCGCATTTTTCTGTTCGAAGGCCGTCCTTGAGGACATGCTTGCCGCCCGGGAAGGTACCATCCTCTTTTCAGGAGCCACGTCGGCCATCCGGGGCCGTGGCGGATCGGTTGGGTTTTCGAGTGCGAAATTCGCCGTCCGTGGACTGGCTCAGTCGATGGCCCAGGAGCTCGGTCCCGAGGGGATCACCGTCGCTCACGTCGTGATCGATGGTGGAATCCATCCGCCGAATCGGCAGGTCGACGATCCGTCGGAGTATCTCGACCCGGATGACATCGCTGAGACGTACTGGCACTTAGTTGAGGACGATCCGGCGACGATGAACTTCGAAGTCCACGTCACCAACGGTAACGGCACGATTGAATTCATCTGATCGACGGTCAACCGATCCACAAGCGCGTTTTCGATGCGACCGACTGATTGTTGACGGGGATGTTTTATCGCGTCGAGACCTCGTCTTCGTCTTTGACGATCTGGGTCTCGGCTTCCCCCGAGGAGAGTTCATTGACGAGGTCGTAGAAATCGTCCTGCATGCCGGCAGGGAACTCGACGACGCCGATCCAGGAGCCATCGGGCTGCCATTCCTCCTCTTTGAGCTCGCCGAAATCTCGGATCTGTGATTGGCCTCGCCCCGCGTGTTCTGGAGGGAATTGGACGGCGATAGCGATCTCCTCGAACCGGATCGGGATGACCGGCCGGAGGGCATCAAGCGCGTCATCGACCTGTGTCTCGACCGGCTCCATCGGATCGACCTGAAAGCCGGCCTCCTCCAGCGCGGATTCGATCCGATCCGGAGGATGGGGGGCGTCGTTCATCTGAGGATTGACCGCGTTGCGGGCGATCTGGTTGATGAGTTGGCGTCGTTTCTGTTCTTGCATCTCACGACGCTGTTCGGCGGTGATCTGGATCTCGCCCTCCTTGATCACCTGTGGAATGATTTCCAGAGGATCGGTCGTACCGAACACTTCCTCGAGATCGTTTTCCGCCGGTCGGTCCCCCCGTGAAGCGTCCTCGAAGACGTCCTCGGCGGCAATGACGTCCTCGAGGTCACCCTCGAACTCCCCGCGTTTGATCGCGAGGGCGGCGTCGGGATCGACCAACACCTCGAATCGGGTCCCATGCGATTCGAGCCGCGCCGTCACCGCCTCGTCGAGTGAGATCATACCAGTCGGTATTCGGGCCCATCTAAAAGGTGTTTCCCGGAAACGGCGGCGGGGGACGAACGATCGACCAACGGATACCGTCTGTGTACTCGGGGAACACGAGGGGAGCGCTCACGGCCTTACTCCTCGTCGTCCGTGGTGTCCTCGTTGTCCGTAGTCTCCTCGTCGGGGAGGAGATCGAATTCCTCAAGGTATTCCTCGATTTCGCTGTTGCTCAGTTCGATGAACTGTTCGGATTCGCGATCGATGGTCGCCACACCGACCCCCTCGGTGGTGAGTGTGTCGTCGTTCACCGAGGCCAGCGCCCGCATGGCGAGTTCGATCCCGCCGTCGAGGCCGTTTTCGGCATCGTAGTTCTCCTCAAGGAATTCCTGGATTTCGCTGCGGTCGGCACCGACCGCCAGGGCCTTCCACTCATAGGGAGTCCCACTGGGATCGGTCTCATAGAGGCGTGGCTCGCCGTCTTCGATCCCACCGATGATCAGGGCGACGCCGAACGGTCGGGCACCGCCGACCTGCGTGTACTGCTGGATGTGATCGGTGACGTTTTTCGTGAGCATCTCGACGCCGATCGGTTCGTCGTAGCGCAGGCGGTTGATCTGGGCCTGCTGGCGGGCGAAGTCGATCAGCTGACGAGCGTCGGCAACGTGGCCGGCGCTTGCGATCCCGACATGGTCATCGGCTTTGTGGATCTTTTCGACGGACGACCGCTCCATCAGCGGCGATCGGATGCGTTTGTCCACCGCAAGGACCACTCCCTCGTTTGTTCGGACACCGATACTTGCTGTCCCTCGTTTGACCGCTTCGCGGGCGTATTCGACTTGGTAGAGCCGGCCATCCGGCGAGAAGATCGTGATTCCCCGGTCGTAGGCCTGCTGCTGGGCTTGTCCCTGCATAGTAAGTCACTCCAAATCGAGAGTCGTCGCCCCCGTGAACGCGTCGTCGATACGAACATCAACGCGATCCGAGCGCTGGATCGCGGTTCGCGCAGCGTTCCCGAACACGACTCGTTTCTCTGTTTCAGCTTTTTGGCGGGTACGCATATGCTTTTCTTTACAGGCACGGACCGTCCCGCTGATACCCTCCACAGCGAGGCCGATCGGATCACCATCGACCCGATCGACACAGGCCAGCGCTGCCCGGGCCGTCCCGACCTGCCGATGGGTTGTCCGAACGATCATTTCTCCGGCTCCATCGGCGAACTGAAACTGGATGACGCGGAGGTCCACGTCCGCCGAACCGATATCGCCGAGTAGCGACCGAGCTTGATCCCAGAGGGCCGCTTGAACAGTCCGTCGATCCAAGTCGGTGTCCGGCCAGGTCTCGATGCTCACCCCGAGGTAGCGATACCGCGGTCGCAGGTGTTTCGGCAACGACCTCATGCGCTGGATTCTTCCTTGGTAGCGAGCCATTTCGGGCGTTCGGCCACGATGACGCCCGCCTGATCATGGATTCGTGTCACTCCAGTGATCACGAAACCGGCATCGATGAATGCCTCGACGAGTGTCCCTACCGTCGCCGGATCGTCGACCGCTGGATCGAAAAACGGCGCCTCGTCGTCGATCTGTTCGAACAGCATGATGTCACCGAGTGCGACACGCTTGGCACCGAGTCCGGCGATCACATCGATGGCCTCCCGTTTTTCATCGTCCGCAAGGTGATGCATCGCGAAATTCGAGACGACGATATCGATCCGGGTATCCGGTGGGAGCGACGGCTCTCGAAACTGCCCCTCGCCGAATTCGACGTTGTCGATTCCGCGATCGAGTGTCTTCTGGCGGGCCTGCTCGAGCATCCCGTTGCTGATGTCACGGCCGTAGACGTACTTCGCCGACTCAGCCAACCGCAGGGCCAGCGCTCCCGTCCCAGTCCCCAGGTCCAACACTACGTCGTCGGCGGTCGGGGCCGCTCCTTCGACGACCGCCGTAATACAGCTCTCATGCGGTTCGCTGCTGCCCTCATCGTACTCCTCGGCGGCTGCGTCGAATCGGGCGGCGTGCTCATCGATCGGCTTCTTCATATCGCCCCCGTTTAATCCCTGGCTCAATGAAGGACTCGGAGTGTCGCTCCCGATTGCGATCGGCCAGAACTCCCCATTCGGCTAAACCCGCCTCGATCATCTCGGCGCTGACTCCGATCACATCGCCGATCGCCCGAAGCTCGCGCGGAGTCCGGAGCTGGAGATGGCTTGCCGGCACTGCGCTGACCACGAAGGGAGTCTCGTAGTGATCCACCAGGGTCGTGAGCGTTCGCAACGAGCGGATCGCTTCCACCCGGCTGCCGCCTGTCGATCGCAGTACGGGTCCGAGATCGATTTCGATTCGGACACCGTTCTCGGCGGCTGCTTTCACGAGGGCATCATCGATCTCGCCCGTCCCAGCAAGCGGTCGGGTTAGCACATCGACCTGCTCTTGTTGGACCGCAAACCGGTTGATTGCCGGGGAGCCCCCTTGTACCAAGACGATCGTCCGCTTCGGGCGGTAGTTGCCGACGTAACCGGACGCCTGTGACGGATCGTCGACGGTAATCTCGATCCCGTCGACGAGATCGATCCCATACTCCTCCCTGATCCGCTCGGGGAGGTAGTCGGCGGCGTGATCGGGACGATCACGGACAATCACGCCGTCGAATCCGTACGCTGTCGCGGTGGCCGCCATCCGAGCGACGGTGCTGGTGCCTACCGGCACGGCGTGGACGGCCTCGTACATACCTGTCATCACGATTACGGACACATAAAGGATCGCGGTTGTGTGGCGCGTCTCTCAACCGAGTAATCCGCCGTAGAACCGATACCGACGCCAGTACCACCAGAGGGTTGCCAGAAGGATGACGAGGACACCGCCGGCAAAAAAGTAGGCACCCGGCGAACCGAGTGCAGCGACCCCATCGGCGGCGCCACTGATCGGCGTAGGCTGTCCGAAGGCCGTTTCGGTCGCCTGTTGGGCTACTTCCGTAGACGTATTCGCCATGTGGGTCTGGTAGACTGGAGTTTCGGCGGGTGTCGGCGTCACCGTCGCCGTTGGCGTCTTTGTGGCGACAACGGTCTCCGTCGCTGGCTCGGCCGTCGGTGGCGGTGTCGGCGTGCCGCTGGGCGCCGCGGTTTCGGTCGCTGCTTCCACCGATGTCGGGGACGGGGCTGGGGTTTCGGTAACCTCTTCGGCCACTTCTGTTTCCGCCATTGCCTGTGGCGTCTCCGTAGGCGTCGATGTCATTTCCGGGGTCGAGGTTTCAGTATCGACCTGTGCGAGATCCACATCCGATTCGGTTGTTAGCTCCTCGGCTCCCGCACTATCCCCGCCATCACCGCCGGCACCACCGCCACTCCTCTCGACCGTTGGAGACGGCACCCCGAGCGTGCGGAGACTCCGATCAAGCACCAGACTCGCGATACCCAACAGTCCGATCGCGCCGAGAAGTCGCTTGAGTGCCCCCTTGAGCGCTCCGGTTGATTCCTCTTGGCCTGCGGCCACGACCAACGGTTCATTGGTGGGGGCGTAGACTTTCATCTCGGTGCCACGCGAGGAGTACCAGGTATCGACGACTTCGATGAGGCCTGCGTCCTGGAGGTTCTCGAGATGATACCGGACGTTCTGGAGGGATGTTTCGACCGTCTCGGCCAGATCTGAGGCAGTAGTCGGTTCCTCATATAGCTGGGCGATGATCCGGCGAGCTGTCGTCGATGAGAGCGCGGCGAACACCTCATCGGCTGATTCGTCATCGATCTCGACCAATCGGGGATCCGGTTTGTCACGCTGGATCTCCGAGGAGCGAAACGGTAGGAGCCGGGCCATATCTTCATGAGCCGCCGCAGTTGCGGGGCGTGCCGCTAGCTACAAGGCCTATCCTAAAAGCGATAGTGAAGAGTAAAAGAACGTTTGTACCTTGCGAGATCCCTGCCTGCCGTCGAAATTGTGTGTGCTATAATTTTCTATCGAGGACGGCCAATTGCTCGAACGGTTCCATGAAAATACTCTTTCACCCTCGTCGTCTAACGATCCTCGTCGCCGTTGTCGACCTCATCACGAGGGACCACGAGCTCTCCCTCATCCCGAACGGCCAGACTGCAGAGTGAGTCGTTTTCGTAGACGGCGACGCCTTCGGTGCGACCGATGACGTAGCTGTCGTGCTCGGCGGTCACGGTGGTTTTGTGTTCGCCGTGTGGGGTGTCGATGTCGGCGATCGCGTCACCCGACTCGAAGGCATCGCCGGCCTCGATCCGGTGGCGAACGATGCCGGGTGTGTCAGTTCGTGGGTGTCGAGCCCGTTTGACTGGGTAGTCGACGGGTGGTTGGTAGTCGGGATCGGCGGCTGCGATCTCCTCGGGGACTGTCTCAAGCATGTCCATGGCGACCATCACGCGGTAGTTGCCGGCGATGCCGGCGGCGACCTTCTGATCGTCGACGACGCTGTGACTCCCCAACTCGACAGTAAACGCTGGAATCCCGGCCGCGTTCAATGCGGCCCCTGCGGTCGATCGTTGGAGGTTTTGCTCGGTATACTCGTCGGCGGCGTATTCGTTCAATAGCGGTAAGTCATACGCTTCGACCAGCGGTGCGAGTTCATCGGCGAGCTCGTCCGCCTCGGCTTCGGTTCGTTTCTCGCCGTACAGGACCCGGTCTCGGATGACGAAGGGGAGCGATCCGACACCGGCCGTATGGAGATCGATGAGCGCGTCGGCGGAGTTTGCGAAGGCTTCAAAGACCCGTTGGTTGATGAGTTCTTG
>JBDGPX010000124.1:0-14024 GCA_042219475.1 Halobacteriales archaeon | reverse complement strand
GTTGTCCTCAGCTCACACCCCTGTCTGACCGAGAGTGAGCACGAGTCAACGATCCATCAGAGGAACCGGTCGGGAAGTAACGACATTTGGTACCAAGATGAATTACTCGTGAGCGGCGTCCCATTCGTCGGCTTTTTTCGTATTTCCACACTCATTACACACCAAACGACCCATAGTATCCATCGCGTTGTTGAGCGTCTCGCAATTTGAACAGCGGAACCCCCATCTCTTATCTTGCTCTTTATTCTTGTAAACGACATAGAATAGACCCTTCGAACCGCGTTCTGCTTCTTCGGTCGTTACGTAAACTGTCGATCCGTCGTCAATCGTGTGTGCGTCCATAGTTATGAAAGGTCAGTATCTTTTGCGTTAATTTCAGGCAATTCGTCCCATCGTATCCATCGCGTTATTCAGCGTCTTACAGTTCCCACAGCGAAAGCCCCACCGTGTTTCCTGGGTATCGTCTTTATAAACTATATAAAACGGTCCCTTGGAACCCCGCTCGCGTTCGTCGGTCGCAACGTACACCGTCTCATCATCGTCGATATCGACCGTCTGCATATGTCACCCCTACCACGTCAGCGTTGATATATGTTGAGTGCTGGAGTCGTCGAAACCGCCAAGCCCTCGGCTCCGTTGTTGATCGGACATGGGTGACAAGAGTCGGCGGGACCCGTCGGCGATCGAGACGATCGCAGTCACCTTCGAGGATCTCATCTCGGCACTGGAATTCAACAAGCAGCAACCAAAGAACGCCGTTCTCAGGGTCACACCACCGTTTCACGGCCGGATGCGGGCCCGGCTCCATATCGAACAATCCGGGGAGTACGAACAACTACAGTCCCCGGATCCGATCCATATCGCACCGTCAGATCTGCTCGATACGACGGCGATTCCTCCGTATCCGAACGCCGAACAGACGCGGGCTGCTGTCGACGAGCAAACGGGCGGGTACGCGGTTGATGAGCACTACAGTATCCATGTTGAGACCCTCGAGGATTGGCGACGTGCGGTTCGGGATGCCGTCCAAGAATCGACGGCCATTCGGACTCCTGCCGGATCAATGGACGTTTCGATCGCCCTCCTCGAGTGATTGGTTCGGACGGGAATCGCCGAACGAACGACAGGATTTATTCCCCGACCCACCTTGGGTTGTCCGTGCGCCTCGAGAACAGCTTCATCGCCGTCGAAGGGATCGGCGAACGGACCGAACGACGGCTCTGGAAGGCCGGCATTACCCATTGGTCGGCATTCGACGGAAACGCGCCCGGGATCGGTCCAACTAAAGCCGACCGGGTGCGGTCGTTCATCGACACCGCTCAGGATCGTCTGGCCGCCCGGGATGCCACCTTTTTCGACCGGGCCCTTCCGACCGCGAGCCGGTGGCGCCTTTATGAGAATTTTCAGGCAGAGGCGTGTTACTTCGATATCGAGACGACGGGCCTCGATCCCGATCGGGACGATGTCACGGTCGTCAGTTTCTATGACGGCGAGGAAACGACCACACTTGTACAGGGACGGGATCTGACTCCTGACCGCCTGACCGATGCTCTGTCCGATGTCTCGTTGTTGGTGAGCTTCAACGGCAAACGCTTCGATGTCCCGTTTCTCGAACGGAATTTCGAGTTCACGATCGATCAACCCCATCTGGATCTCATGTATCCCTGCAAACGGCTCGACCTTACCGGCGGGCTGAAAGCGATCGAAGGGGACCTCGGGATCGATCGCGACCGGCCGGATCTCTCGGGCCGGGATGCCGTCCGGCTCTGGCATGCCTACCAAGGGGGCGATCAGTCCGCCCTGGAGACGCTCGTCTCGTATAACCGCGAGGACACGCGGAACCTCGCGTCGCTGGCTGATCACGTAACGACAGCTCTCCATACGGAACTCGTCGACGGCATCGCGACCGACGCGATGCTATCGGGGACGCCGCGATCGTAGGAACGACTCAATCAGATCCGATCGGGTTTCGAAGCGCACATATCGACTCATCGCGGAGACCACGCCATGGGCACCGCCGCCGATGATCTCGATGCTGTCTCCCGTGTGGTGGTCCCCGTCCGATATCCACTTACCCGACATTCAGTTCGGACGCTCAAGCGAGCGATCGAACTGACACGCGACCACGAAGCGGAGCTGACGGTCCTCCACATCAACCTCTATCAGAATCAGGGCGAGGTGCGTCGTTCCGATCTCAAACGGGCCGTCGAGCGGGAGTTCGGGTCGCTCCCGTTCGCCCGATACGTCGTTCGGGCCGGGTTTCTCGTCGAAGAGACGATCCTCGATGAGATCGCCGCCGAGGATGCCGACGTCGTCGTTATCGGTCGGAAACAGGTCGGCCGGTGGCGATCGATGATCAACCGCGTCATCGGCGATCCGAACATCGAACGGTATCTCCGCGATGGATTGGACTGCCAGATCATCACCGTCGGCTCGTGATCGATCCTCGTCCGGAGCCACTCATGGGTTTTCTGTCCGATCGGATGCGTGTGGTCGACGGTCTCCACCGTTCATGAGTTCGATCCGCGCCTGGCCACTGGTTTCATCGAAGACGTGATGGGTGTGTGGATAGGCGATTTCGACATCGACGTCCGCGAGCGCCGTTCTAACACGCTCTTGGACTTTCGATCGGACTCTCCCCAGGTAGTAAGGGGTCTTCACCCAGTATCGGAGATTGAGCAATACCCCATGGTCGGCGTACTCGTCGATGTAACAGCTCGGCGTGGCCGGATACCGGGCGCTGCCGATCCGGATATCCGGTCCCCCTTCGATGACCTCCGGCGTGTCCTTGGCGGCTTGTTCCATGATCGACCGGGCCGCCTCGAGATCACCCTCATAGGTCACCAACAGCGATAATGACAACCGGGTTCGTTCGTCCTCCGCCGAGTAGTTGATGACGTCCCGATCACGCATCGCGGAGTTCGGGATCACCAGAAAGGTGTTATCGAGCGTGAACACCTTCGTATACCGGAGCGTGATGTCCTCGACGTATCCCTGTCGTCCGACGTCGGTCAGCTCGATGAGATCGCCGATCTCGTAGGGTTGATCCGCCAAGACGAACAGGCCATTGATGACACTCCCGATGATCGGCGCGAGCGTGATCCCGACGACCGCCGAGAATATCCCGACTGAAATGAGGATATTGCCGATCCGAACGCCCAACGTCTGGAGCGCGACCAGCCCCGCGAGGAACAACACCAGCGTTCGGATGCTCCGCATGACGGTACGCGTGATGCTAGGCCGACGAAACCGACGGGCGATCGAACGACCCAACAGCTTGACGACTAACCCCGAGACATAATAGCCAATGACGAGCACGATCCCCGCCAGCAGCCACTTGAATCCCGGTAGTGATCGGATCGTCTCGATGATCTCCGGTGTAGTGGCTTGTCCGATCGGCCGCGCCCCAGAGAGCTTCGATTGCAACCCCCCCGATGTGATCATAGGGACTACTCGCGCGGATCGTGGAAAACCATTATGCCAGCCCCAAAGCCGGAGAACTAAGACAGCGTAGCGAGTTGGTTAGGGCATGTCATCGAAGCCGACTGATCGCCGTGCGAATTTCCGGATTTCACAGGACGCTGCCCCCTCGGAAACACTCATCGCCGGGTTCTCCCATTTCGGGCTGGCGGGGCTGACGGCCGTTGACTACCTAGTCGATCACCTCGAACTCGTGGAAACCGGCCATGTCACCACCAGCGATCTGCCGTCGATCACGCCATTCGAGAACGGCGTCCCACGCCACCACTCACGGCTGTTCTCGCGGTCGGATCTCGACATCACTGTCCTGGTCAACGAGCTGTTCATCCCGGTGTGGGCGGCTGACCAGTTCAGCAACGCGATCCTCGAATGGACCGATGCCAATGACGTCGAGGAGATCACGGTACTCTCGGGTATTCCGGTCTCGCATGGCCCCGATGACCATCGGGCGTTCTATGTCGCGACGCCGGATTATCACGACGCCCGGTTGAGCGACGTCGACATCCCACCGATGGGTAACGGCTTCCTCGACGGGATCAACGCGAGCCTGATCGATCGCGGTATGGAGAGTTCACTTCGCACTGGTGTGTTCATTACGCCCGTTCACGCCCAGAATCCGGATGTCGAGGCTGCGCTCCGGTTGTTGGATGCGTTCCGATCGGCCTACGACATCGAGATCGATACCGAACCCCTCGAGGCCTTTGCGGCGGAGGTCCAGCAGTATTACGCCGATCTCGCCGAGCGGCTCGACGCCGTTGAGGACACCCAACGGCCCGATGATCGGATGTATATGTAACCGAAGTCAGCCCGTGACCCCTATCCGGGTGGCCATCGCCCATACAGCTGGTATTCGATCCTCGCCGGCCGTCCGATCCCCACGGCTGTCGAGCGTCAGTACTCGATAGTTCCCGTATCGGTGTACACGTGATCGAGTAGATCGGTTGGGGTCGCATCGTAAGCCGGATTCGTGATTGAGAACCCCTCGGCCGGCTCGCGCATGACTTCACTGATGGGGCGGAACTCGTTCTCGAAGCGAAAGCCGCCCTCGACGAGCTTCGCGCTCGATCCGACGACCTCCATCGGCACCCCGATATCGGCCGCCGCCGCGGCGATCGGATACGTGCCGATGCGATTGTAGAGGCGATCGTCGACGATACAGTCCATGCCGACCATGACTCGGTCGATGTCAGCGTTCTCGAGCTGATAGCCCGCTGCACTATCGACCAGCAACGTCGCCTCGACGTTCGAACGCTCGGCGAGCTCCCGGACCATCTTCCGACCGAGATATCGGGGTCGGGCTTCCGTCACGTGGATCGACAACCCGGTTACATCGCCGTCGTCGAGGGCCCGACCGATCGCCGCCAACACCGTCGTTGAGTAGTCATGTGTCAGGATCGTGTCCCCGTCGGTGATCGTCGTCGCGGCCGTCGCGGCCGCTTCGGTTTTGGCGGTTTCGACCCGCTCGATCACCCGATCGATCGCTGCTTGGGTTCGCTCTTTGGCCGCCGCGACCGTCTCGATCGCTTCGTCATCGATCGCGTCGATAATGGTCTGTTGGGTCGTCCACAGTGAGGCATGTGAGGGGCTGGCTCGGCGAAGTGCGTCGCTGTTGCGTTTGAGCGCGCGTTCGTACTCCTCGACCGTTGCGTACTCCCGGTTGAGAAGCGCCCCGAGCGCGCGGGCGGCCTTCACCGCCACGGCCGAGGAGCTGTGGGTCTGGAGTTCCCGGATCTCCTCGACGGTCTCATCGATCATACCGGCGGTGAGCATCCCCGCGTAGAATAGTGTGCCGGTCGCATACAGCCCCCAGATCGTGCGCCATAACTACCTCAAGCGCCAATGACCGGTAATGACCGTCGAAGTTCGCTATTACTGTCCCCACTGTGAGGCCGTCGTCGCGCTCGAGCGGGACGCCTATCTCGCCGATAAGTCGGTCACTCCATTTCCGCTTGAGGGGTGGGAGTACGTCGGTCCGGACGACGCCTACGACGCCGAAAATGTCGACACCGATGGCGTCCGCTTCGTCTGTGGAATGTTCGAGGGATTCGAGGACGACGGCTGTGGTGAGCCGTTCTACCTGAACTTCGTCCGGTTCGTCGACGGTCGGGAGATCGATCCAGTCCACGAGAGCGACTACGTCGAAATCAACGCGGGAACGGCCCCGACTGGACCCGATGGGCCGGGCACGCCCGGGTCGGGAGGGCGCTGACATACGCGATGACATTCTCGAGGCCCAGCGTGCGTTGATCGAACGGATCGAGGCCGATGGGTGGGAAGTCACCGAGGCGGAACTCTCGACATATGAGAGTCCCTTCGTCGACGAGGACGATCCCGAGGCAAGCGTGACGATCACTGCCCGACGGGTCTTCCCCGAGGACAGAGATGTTGACGCAGACGATGCGAGTAACGACGACAACCCGTTTCGAATCAGATAACGCTCGGCGACTGGGAGCTACCCTTTGATGTTACAGATCGGGTAGGTTCTGGCGACTTTATCGCCGATACCTAAGGCGTCCGATACGTGGACGACTTCATCGACGTCCTTGTAGACGCCCGGAGCCTCCTCGGCGATGGTCGCCCCGCTTTGGGCTTTGACGTAGATCTGGTTCTGATCGCGGAGATCGTCTTGGACATCCCCACCCCAGAACTCCTGTTTGGCCTGGGTGCGGCTCATCAACCGGCCGGCACCGTGGGCCGTCGAACCGAAAGTCAGATTCATCGCCTCGCTCCCGCCACACAGCACGTAACTGCCTGCCCCCATACTTCCGGGGATGATCACAGGCTGACCGACATCGGCGTAGGCGGATGGTAGTTCGGGGCGGCCGGCCGGGAACGCTCGTGTCGCGCCCTTGCGGTGGACGAACAACTCCCGTTGCTCACCGTCGACCTCGTGGACTTCCTTTTTCGCGATGTTGTGGGCGACGTCGTAGAGCAGCTCCATACCCAACTCCGCCCGGGAACGATCGAAGACATCGGCGAATACTTCTCGCGTTTGATGCATGACCAACTGGCGGTTGACCCACGCGTAATTGATCGCCGCCCCCATCGCGAGATAGTAATCCTCCGCCAGCTGGCTGCCAGCCGGGGCGGCCGCGAGTTCCTTATCGGGCAGTTGTTCGAGGAGTCCTTGATGGGCCCGTTCGATCTTCCGGAGGTAATCCGTACAGGTTTGGTGGCCAAGCCCACGGGAGCCACAATGAATGAGCACGACGACTTGATCCATACTGAGGCCGAATTCGCTCGCGATGTCCTCGCGGAAGATGTCCGTTACCCGCTGGACTTCGAGGAAGTGATTGCCCGAGCCGAGCGAGCCGATCTGGTTTTTCCCCCGATCCTTGGCTTCCGTCGAGACCTTCGCCGGATCGCTCTCATGGAAGATCCCCTCGTCCTCGCAGTGTTCGAGGTCGGACCGGGTCGCATAGCCGTATTCGAGTGCCCAATCCATGCCACGATCCAGGATCGCCTCGACGGTATCGATATCCGACTCGACGACGCCGCCCCCGCCCAGACCGGTTGGCACAGCGTCGAACAGTGCGTCGACCAGCTCCGTTTCGCGGCCTTTGATGTCATCATAGACCAGATCGGTCTTCATCATCCTGACGCCGCAATTCGAGACGACGAACCCATCCGCGACGAAATTATGTGCGTCATGCGTGACACCGATGTCGTAGACCGGCTTCGTCCCACACTTGCGGATCGCCTTGACCTCGGTTTCGACGGTCATGTCATCTCGAACGGTGTTTCTTTCGACGAAGGTCTCGAAGTCAGGGTAATCAGCCGGTGGTCTGGGGCGACCCTTCCGTCCACCGTTCAGGCTCCGTTCGATGCACCGATCGTTGACTTCGCAGAGCTCTTCTTTGATCGCTTTCGGCGCCGTCCCTCCATCAGCCATTGTTCGGGCTTCATCGGCAACTCGCGCCCGTTCGTCGATTAGGTGCTCCGTCCGCTTGAGATATTGTGTGGCGAGTAATGCCCGCCGCTGTTTGTCTTCGGCGTATCGGTATCCGATGCGGGTGAACAATCGAATGAGGTTTTGCGAGTCAGGTTTGATTCCAAATCGAAATCGCACCGTAGCTCCAGTCGCTGTCTCCGTTCGTTCGACCTCTTCGAGGCCGTTCGTTTTGATATCCAGATCGGCCAAAAGCTCCATCAGATTCCGCATGAACTGTTCGCCAGCGTCTTGGTGCTCGACCGATCGGTTATGCGAAAGCGACGGTGCGCAGAAATTCTTCGGCGCGAGGGTCTCCGGGGCACTGAGTTCTGCACCGAATAGACCCGACAGATACAACGCTTTCTGCCAATCAGCAAGCCGATCGAGATAATCGGGTCCGGTAACCGTTGAGGCCACTTTTCGCCCTTCAGGTGCACCAAGCTGTATCAGTAGTTGCTTGAACGCATTTGCTGTGGAACGGACGCTATACCCCGTTCGTTCGAACGAATTCCCGTCGATCTCATGTTCCCGATCGCGTTCATAAATCTCCGATAGCGTGAATCCGACCGCCTCGATGTCGGCTCGAATCGCTTCGAGATCCGTCGGATCACCGTCAAACCATGACCGCTCTTCGTTGAATCCCCCGTTACCGGTGTGATAGCCGACAAGCTTCAACAGGTGATTGAACGCATCATCCGTCGATTTCAGCGGGAGTAGATCACGGTCCTTCAATACCTGAATTAGCTGTGGATCCGCCTCGGTAAAGTCATCCTCGTCGAGTACGGTAAACTCCGGAGGCTGTTCGTCCTCGATGCCCTCGAAGGGATGCCGAAGGATCGTGTCTCCGGGTTCTAAATCACCGAGCGGAACCATTCCGTCCGGCGTCGCGAACTCGTGATCCGCTGTCGCTTCGATCGTATCCCCGGTTTCCGTTTCGAGTTCGTAGACCGGTTTCGCCGATTCGGTAAACAGTCGAATCGGGGAGGTCGTTTCCTCGTCGGCCGCAACCACGGCCCGCTCCATTTCAAACCGATCAGCGAGTTCGTGAATCGGGCGCCGGCGACCGAACTCTAGAAGCACGTCCGCATCTTCTGTCAAGCAATTGATATCATACCCGACTGCTCCGGGCGAAATACAGCCGGTTTCGGCGTCGATGCCCGCCACTCCGCCCACTGGGAAGCCATACCCCTGGTGGCCGTCGGGCATACAGATGGCGTGCTGTTGAATGCCCGGAAGATGGGTTGTGTTTCGGAGCTGGGTGAGTGTCAGATCGTCGGCGATCTCCTCAAGAAGCGATTCGCTTGCGAGGACGCGCGCCGGGACGCGCATCTCGCCCTCCTGGGGGATTTCCCAGACGTAGTCTCTGATCCGCTCGAGGGTGATGCCGTCGGCCTCGAAGGTTTCGGTCATAGCCGACACTACTGCTGACAGCCGGGAATAGATTTCGTCTGCTCACGAGGCGCCGGTTAGACATCGAAAACGACGTAGGCATACCAGCCGTCGGCCGTTTCCTTGAGTTCCATCTCCGAGTAGGTCACTGCTTTGACCTCCCGTGCAGCGATCGCTTCGAGGGGTACTCCGCGGGCGTTTCCCGCAGCCATCCAATCGTCCCCTCGCTGATCGATCGAGAACTCGTGGTCCGTCGGGAGGACGTTCCGGACATCCCGCTCATAGATCAACCGATCGAGGACATCGAACAACAGCGCCTCCCGGCTCTCGGCACGCTCCTCGAACCCGAACCGATCACCCGTCTCGGGGACCGTTTCACACTGAGCCGCCGCCAGACCGTCAGCCACCGCGGCGAAGACGGCTGCCAGCGATTCTCCGGTCGCCTCGACGGCGATATCGGCGGTGTGTTCGCGCAACTCAAAGCTCATGGCCCTTCTCTGATGGTTCGATGGAGGCGGTGTTGAGTGTTGACGTTCGCGTTTGTCCCCGCTGGTCCGCGGTGGAATTATAGTAACCGGGGGCGTAGCCCGGAATGGTGAGTATCAACGTCGACCGCTGTGTCGTCGATCCCGGGGACGATCGGTTCCTCGAGGAGGCCTGGGACCTTAAAGAGCGGATCCGTGCCCGGACGGACGTCCTCAAACAGCGCCGTGGGTTCTTCGCCGACGCCTACACCCGATCGACGGTTTATGTCTACCGGGATCCCGAGGCCGATTCCGACCCCGATCGTAACGAGTTGATCGGATTCGCGGCCGTCCGACGCGATGGCTATATCCTCTTTTTGGCAGTCGATCCGGCCCATCAGGGTGAGGGCTTTGGCGAACGACTGGTCGCCCAGGTCGCCGAGGATTACAAGCAAGTGACCTGTCACGCCCGAGTCTCCAACGAGGGGGCGCTGGGCTTTTATGACTCGCTTGGCTTCGAGATCGTCCGTCGGATCGACAACTACTACGAGGACAACGGCGATGCGTATTACCTCCGGCTCGGCGAGAAGGCGAGCTTGACCGACCGACTTTCGGAACTGTTCCGGCGATAGGCACTGATCACCGATCGCTTCGATTGAATCGCCGACTGACGGATCGCCCCCCGAGTGTTGAACCGTTATTACCGAGCGGGTACAGACACGAGATGATGGAGGAACGAACGCGGGCGTATCTCCGAGGTCGCTTTCGGGATCACTACCGGCGCGTATCGCCGACGCTACCGCCTGCGGCCGAGCGACGTGAGTGGGGATATATCCCGTGGACCGATGGATCCGGAACCACCATGGTCCGCCACCAGTCGCTGTTGGATATCGGCGACCTTGGCGATTTCCTCCAGCGTCAACGGCCCCGACACGTCTATTTTTCCGCCGGGCGGTACCAGACGCCGGGTGCTGGCACCATGGACGCGAAGGGCTGGCAGGGATCGGATCTCATCTTCGATCTCGATGCCGATCACCTCCCCGATGTCACGCCGGAGACCGACAGCTATCGATCGATGCTTGCGGCCTGTAAGGATGCCTTACACCGGTTGCTCGATTTCCTCCGTGAGGATTTCGGGTTCGATGAGTCGGCGATGGCGGTCGTCTTCTCGGGCGGTCGTGGCTATCACGTCCATGTCCGTACTGATTCGGTCCTTGAGCTTGACCGGGCCGAACGACGGGAAATCGTCGACTACATCCGTGGGATCGATGTCGAGTTCGAGTCGCTATTACAGACTGAGACGGTCGCCGGACTCGGGCGGAAAACCCCAACAGAGACACGTACCCTCGACACCGAGGGTGGCTGGGGACGTCGTATCCATCGGGCAGTCATCGCGGAGATCGATGCGCTGCTGTCGCTGTCTGAGGCGGACGCCCGCGACCGGCTCCAGCAGTTTGAGGGGATCGGTGTCGGTAGGGCCGAGAGCATTCTCCGGGTAGCCAGAGAAAACCGCGAAGCCATCGAGGGCGGCAATATCGACGTCCATCCGGATTTCTTCGGATTTGTTCGCCGGCTCTTCGAGCGGACCCTCGATCGCGAGAGCGCGGCGATCGATGAGCCGGTCACCACCGATATCCATCGTTTGATCCGGCTGCCGGGCAGTCTCCACGGCGGCAGCGCACTGCAGGTGACACCGATCCCCCTTGAGGAACTCGACACCTTCGATCCGCTCGTCGATGCCGTCCCGGGGACGTTCATCGGCAACGAGATACGGATTGACGCGGATGGGGGACCACCAGTCGAACTCAACGGGGAAACGTTTACTGTGCCCGACGGCGTTACTACTCTGCCTGAGTACGCCGCCGCTTTCCTGATGGCGCGCGGCCGGGCAGAAAAGGAGAGGGAGCGTTGACGATGGACTTAGAAGACCTCCGCGCGGTCCAGACCGACGAGCGCAGTGCCGACAGTCTCCAACCGCTGCCGGACTCGTTTTACGCCGATGTCGGGGAATTCATCGAAGGCCTTCGTGAACAACGCGACCGGGCGGCCGAACGCGCGGACGATCCGTTCGGTTCGGACGAAGTCCGCCAGCTGACCGACGAGATCGAGACCGCAGAGGAGGTCGTCGAGGCCATCTACGAACGGCGAGTTGGGAAGGTCGTCAAGCGGGCGAGCCTCGCGGCCGCCGGGTTGGAGACCGACAAGGAGGGGTTGACCGCCGAGGAGACCGATCTCTTCGACCAGCTCGTCGAGTGTATTCAAGACAACCGAAAGCGTGTCCTCGATGTTCTGGCCGGTGAATTGGACGTCACCGATCCGGACGGAGCACCCGTCTCGACGACCACCGTTTCGGACGAGGAAGGCTCGTCGGCGCCACATCAATCGACCGATTCACCCTTCGAAACGGCCCGATCCACCGCCGAGACCTCACCGATCGAGACCGAGGCGGCCGACGCTGCCGACGAAGAACTGGACATCGCCGAGGCGATGGCGTCCGATGCCTCGACCGACGGCGGAACCACGGCCGTCGAACCATCGGTCGATGCCGACTCCTCTGCGCCGGACGGGGCGACCGCCGAGACCGCCGACCCGACCGTCTCTCCGTCCGCCTCCGATGGCTCGGCTGGGGGAACGGAGCAACCCACGACGGCGGCTGATCGTGCTTCAGACACCGACGGGACGACCGATCGTGTCGCCGTCCGGATCACCCAGGATGTCGGTGAAATCCTCGGCACCGACGAGCGCGTGTACGATCTCGAATCGGAGGATGTCGTCACGCTCCCGACGGCCAATGCGGAGGCGTTGCTCGAACGCGATGCTGCCGAACCGGTTCGGTAACCGAATCGCTTGGCGATCGTAACATACCGGTGAAAAGGGTGCTGACTGTCCCGATCAGTCGGGAGTGTCCTTACTGGAAGGTCCGGCTGACTTCGCGTTCGTCTTCGTGATCCTCGCGACCGATCTGCTCTTCGAGCTCCTCATAGCGGTTCCGGAGTTCCTCGTCGACGCTTGCCTTCACCTCATCAAGCGCCTCCTCGAAATGCTCCCGGGAGATCAGGACGTTGCCGACGCTTTCGTCGATCTCCTCGGGCGTGACCGAGTTGATGAATTCCCGGCTCGCCGCCATCGCGGCCTCGCGGCAGACGGCCTCGATATCGGCTCCGACGTAGTTCTCAGTCTCGCTGGCCAACCAGTCGAGATCGACGTCATCGGCAAGTGGCTTGTTCCGCGTGTGGACCTCGAAGATCTTCCGCCGACCCTCCTCGTCGGGGATCGGAACGTGGATCTGCCGATCGAGGCGACCGGGACGCAACAGCGCCGAGTCGATCAGATCGGGCCGGTTGGTGGTGGCGATCACAACCACGTCTTCGAGCTCTTCGAGCCCGTCGAGTTCGGTCAGCAGCTGGGAGACGACCCGCTCGGAGACCCCGGAATCGCCGGTGTTGCGACCCCGTTCGACGGCGATCGAGTCGATCTCGTCGAAGAACACCACGGTCGGCGCGTTCTCGCGGGCCTTCGAGAAGATCTCACGGACGCCCTTCTCGGATTCGCCGACGTACTTGTTCAGCAGTTCGGGCCCTTTCACCGAAATGAAATTCGAATCCGCTTCGTTGGCGACGGCTTTCGCCAGCAGCGTCTTGCCCGTCCCTGGTGGGCCGTACAGCAAGACACCCTTTGCTGCCTGCATATCCAGGGTCTCGAAAACCTGGGGGTACTCCAGCGGCCATTGAATGGTTTCCCGGAGCCGTTCCTCGGTCTCATCCAGCCCACCGACGTCGTTCCACGTCGTGTCGGGCACTTCGACGAACACCTCTCGGAGTGCGGAGGGTTCGATCCCCTTCAGCGCCTCCTTGAAGTCACTCTCGGTGACCGTCAGCGATTCGAGGACCTCCGCCGGGATCTCCTCGGATTCGAGATCGATCTCCGGTCTGATCCGTCGGAGGGCGGTCATCGCGCTCTCCTTGGCGAGTTGCTCGAGGTCGGCGCCGACAAATCCGTGGGTGTTCTCGGCGTACTGTTCGAGGTCGACCGAGTCGGCCAGCGGCATCCCACGGGTGTGGACCTGGAGGATTTCCAGCCGACCGTCGCGGTCGGGGACGCCGATTTCGATCTCCCGATCGAATCGACCGCCACGCCGGAGCGCGGGATCGATCGCGTCCACTCTGTTGGTCGCGGCGATCACGACCACGTCACCGCGCTCTTCGAGTCCGTCCATCAACGAGAGCAACTGGGCGACGACGCGGCGCTCAACGTCGCCGGAGGCTTCGCCACGTTCGGGGGCGATCGAGTCAAGCTCGTCGAGGAAGATGATCGCCGGTGCGTTCTCCTCGGCTTCCTCGAAAACCTCCCGGAGTTGCTCTTCGGATTCGCCGTAGTACTTCGACATGATCTCCGGGCCACTGATGGTCGTGAAGTCGGCGTCGATCTCGTTGGCGACCGCCTTCGCGATCAGGGTCTTCCCCGTTCCCGGCGGACCGTGCAACAGGACTCCTTTCGGCGGCTCGATACCCAGTCGTTGGAACAACTCGGGGTGGCGCATCGGCAGCTCGATCATCTCCCGGACCTGCTCGAGTTCGTCGTCGAGGCCGCCGATATCCTCATAGGTAACGTCCGGTGTTTCAGCCCCGGCGGTAGCGCTCGCCTCGCCAACCTCCTCGGCCGGCCGTTCGGAGAGCTGAATGTCCGTGTTCTCGGTGACGACGACCGTTCCCGAGGGATCGGTATCGGCGATCCGCATGGGTATCGACTGGCCCGATCCC
>JBDGPX010000061.1:0-14104 GCA_042219475.1 Halobacteriales archaeon | reverse complement strand
CAACGACGACACCGAGTACGACGCGGAGGAATTCACCCCTGGTATCGAACCCCAACCGACCTGGTGCCCCGGCTGTGGGGACTTCGGCGTCCTCAAAGCGCTCAAACAGGCCATGCCCGAGGTCGGTCGAAATCCCGATGAGGTCCTGTTGGTCACCGGTATCGGCTGTTCGGGCAAGCTCAACAGCTACTTCGAGAGCTACGGCTTTCATTCGATCCACGGTCGGTCGCTGCCGATCGCCCGGGCCGCGAAGCTCGGCAATCCCGATGTCGAGGTCATCGCCGCCGGTGGGGATGGCGATGGCTACGGGATCGGCGGAAATCACTTCATGCATACCGCCCGGGAGAACCACGACATGACCTATATCGTGTTCAACAACGAGATCTTCGGACTCACCAAAGGCCAGACGAGTCCCACCAGTCCGAAGGGCCACAAATCAAAGACCCAGCCCCACGGCAGCGCGAAAGACCCGATCCGCCCGCTCTCGATGGCACTGACGGCGGGGGCGTCCTTTGTCGCCCGTACCGCGGCCGTCAATCCCAACCAGGCCAAGGAGATCCTCGTCGAGGCGATGGAACACGATGGCTTTGCTCACATCGACTTCCTCACGCAGTGTCCGACCTGGAACAAGGACGCTCGCCAGTACGTCCCCTACATCGACGTCAACGAATCCGAGGATTACGACTTTGATGTCACTGACCGCCAGGAAGCCGGTGAGATGATGTACGATGTCGAGTCCAAACTTTATGAAGGCGAGGTACTCACCGGGAAGTTCTACGTCGACAGCGAGCGGCCGTCCTATCAGGAGGAAAAACGGTCCCGTGGCGACATGCCAGACGAGCCGCTCGCCGAACGGTATTTCGACGAGGAGTACGATTGGGAACGGTCCTACCAGTTCCTCGACAGTCACAAGTAAGCCGCCGTCGGAATCGGCGTTGCTGATCTGTTCGATCTGCGGACAGTGGGTTTACGTTGCGGAAGATTTTTTTCGTCCTACACAAAGAATTCTAGTGTGACCGACGAGTCGACGGAACGACGAATCCTTCAGGTACTTGAAGAGGACGCCAAAGCCTCCTACGCCGAAATCGCAGACCGTGCTGAGGTTTCTAAACCCACGGTCCGCAAGTACGTCGATAAACTCGAAAGCGAGGGCGTCATAACGGGCTACTCCGCCGATATCGATCCCAAAAAACTCTCGGGACAAAGCATCGCGCTCGTCGGTATTGAAGTCGAGAGCGATCGATACGTCGAGGCCATCCGTGATCTCAAAGCGATCGACGCCATCGAATCGCTGTACACCAGCAGCGGCGATCACATGCTGATGGCCGAAGTCCGCGCCGAGGACGGTGATGGCGTCGGTGAGGTAATCAGGGAACGGATCACGAGCACCGATGGCGTGATCGCGGCTCACCCTTCTTTCCTTCAGGAACGTCTGAAATAATCGTCGGTTACTTTGTCCCGTCGCTTCACTCGTTGGCGATCGCAGTGAGTGTCTGCTCGACTCGATCCAGACCGGTTTCGAGCTCCTCGAGACTCCGGGCATATGAGAGCCGGAGATAGGGAGCGGCCGTTGCTCCGAAATCCTGGCCCGGTGTAAGGGCAACACGGGCTTCCTCCAGTAATGTCTCAGCGACCGTGAAGGCGTCGTCGAGGTGACTCACGTCAAGCAGGACGTAGTACGCCCCGCCGGGCACGTATCCGAGGCTAATCCCCATCTCGTCGATCCGATCCAGCACGTAATCCCGTCGATCACGGTACGTCGCCCGGATCTCCGGGACGAATTGGGGGGCGGCCTCAATGGCAGCGATACCGGCATCCTGGACGAACTCGCTTGCACAGATGATGAGGTTCTGGGCCAATCGATTGATAACCGACGTATATTCGGGAGGAACAACCAGCCAACCGAGGCGCCATCCTGTCATCCCGAACCGCTTCGAGAACGTATCGACGACGAAGGCGTCTTGGGTGTGTTCGAGCACCGATGGCGCCCGCTGTTCGTAATCTAGTCCATGGTAGGCTTCGTCGGCCACCATCACCGCGTCGGCCCGTTCAACCATCGTCGTCAGTTCGTCCAGTTCGGCATCATTGAGGACCGCACCCGTCGGGTTCGAGGGGGAGTTTACCATCACCGTCTGGGTCTCAGTCGTGATCGTCCGCTGGAAGGCATCTAAATCGGGTCGGAAGCCAGCCGCTGGATCGAGCGTGACATACTTGAGGTGGCCACCGGCCTGGCGAACGAAGTTCGGATAACACGCGTAGTGAGGATCGGTCAGAATCGCTTCGTCGCCAGGATCGAGTGTAGCCAAATAACTCAACAGTAGTGCCGGTGACGATCCCGGCGTCACGACGATCCGATCGGTATCGATGTCGACACCATATCGGCGATCGTAGTAGGCAGCGATCCGCTCTCGGAGCTCGGGTTTGCCCTTGGCGGCCGTATAGCCAATACCGCCAGCCTCTAACGAGTCGATCGCCGCTTCGACGGCCGCCGTCGGTGGTTCGAAGTCCGGTTCACCGACTTCGAGGTGGATAACATCCTCGAGTTGGTTGGCCTTATTGAGGACTTCCATCGCCTCGAAGGCAGTCGTCGCCGTCGCCCGCTCGGAGACCATACTCGATACACTCGTCTGTATACCCTTCAGCGTACCTGCATAGATTGGATGAGGACAGAACTGCCAGCGCATTAGGTCCTCGAGCCCCAACCATTGGGTATGGCGACGTATGAGCGGGAAGTCTGGGTCGATGCACCCCTTACTGATGTCTGGGAGTTCCATTCGTCTGTTGATGGGTTAGTCGCGCTGACACCCGACTGGATGGGACTTGAGATCATCTCTGTCACGGGACCGGATGGAGCACCTGATCCCGATGTACTCGAAACCGGATCCTGTATCTCAATGCGGATGCAGCCCCTGGGAATCGGCCCACAAAACAGCTGGACTTCGGAAATCACGTCCCGAGAATCACACGATGATGAAGCCGTCTTTACCGATGAGATGACCGATGGACCGTTTCGGACCTGGCGGCATACCCATCGCTTTCAGGCTATCGATGGCGGTACCTTGATCACCGATCACGTCGAATATGAACTCCCATTGGGCCCGCTGTCAGGACTGTCCGGCGCCGTTTCGGTCTTTTTCGAACCGATGTTCCGGTATCGTCACCGTCGGACACGATCGATTCTCGAGTAGACTGACCACGACGATAGCCGGTCAAGTCGATCCCTTCGGTGCTGACTCATTTAATCGACTGTTGTTGTCCTCTCGGCCGATGTGAACAGCATGAGGATTTCAAGCGGTTTTTCGAGGTCATAACATTCGTGAACGGTACTGGATTCGACGACCACGGCTCGCCTGATTCACCTGATGATGTTCCTTCCCGATCCGTAACCTGGCTCGACCCGCCGTGATAAAGTACAACTCATCCTCCGTGTGTGACCCTTGTCGGTCCGGTTACCCAGCATCGAGTCGATAGAAATCGACGCTCATCGTTTCTTTCCGGAGGAATTCGAGGTAGGGACCACACCGATCCTCGGTGCATTCGCGAAGCGTTTCGATATTGATCGGCTCCATTCCCGGAGTATCGGTGATTCGAGACAAGAACGTTGTGACGACGTCGGTTAGTTGGCTCTGACGAACCGCAAGGGCTGAACTTATAACATGGCATCACATATGTTAAACTGACCAGTCGCACCGCCGTTGCAATCGTCCGCGTGCCGTTTGGACCCCACCAATGACAGCTGAGAACGCCACCGTCTATCGACTCCATTCGACTCTGGAGGTACCACTTGAGGACCTCCACGATTTCTTCGATGACGCCGAGTATCCCGAGGGCATCGAGGATGTCGAGATCACCCGTCGGAACAATACCCTGACGATCAGCGCCGTTGCCGCCGACGAGACGATGAGCAAATACACGCCGACAGCCCAGCTGAAGGCGACCGTTATCGAAAAACGGATCCCCGAGGAACCGCCCGAGCCCGGTGCCGGGAGCCTCCAGTGGCGGGGTCCGATGGCTGATGAGGACGAAGAGGAGGAAATCCCGACGAAACTCGTTGAGTATGCCGGTTTTAAAGGGGACCGGGAAACCGTTCTCCAGAATACTGAACTCCAGTACGGGATGTTTCAAGTCCTCTGTGATCTCGCGACGCTCGCCGAGGGTGGAACCCTCACCGCGATCAGTAGCGTCGGTGACTCCCTTGAGGCGACCATGATCGTCGAGGGTGAGAAGAAACCGGCCACCATCGAAGTCGTCGAGGAACGCCAGGACGACGATTCGGACTCTGTCAACTGGCGCGACAACGAATTTATCAGCGGCTAAACAGGCGTTCGGTTCCCTTTGCTATCTCCCGTTTCAGGTTGTCGAATCGTTTTATCGACAAACAGCGGGTGTGTCGTTCTCAATTTCTGATCTCCGAATTACGTCTGAGACGATCGATACCGGCTACTTTTATCAGCCGTCAAACCGGTAATGTGAGTGTATGACTGACACAGACGTAGCGGTTGTCGGCGGTGGGCCCGCCGGTCTGAGCGCGGCATTGTTCACGGCGAAGAACGGTTTGGATACGGTCGTTTTCGATACCGATGGTTCGTGGGTCCATTCGGCCCATCTCTTCAACTATCTGGGCATCCGGAGCATCGACGGCGATGTCTTTCTCGATCGGGCTCGAAAGCAGGCAGTCGACGACCACGGTGCCGACTACCAGGAGACGGAGGTCACCGATGTCGACACCGATGGCGGTGGCTTTACCGTCTCGACCGAGGACGGGGAACACTCGGCCGACTATCTTGTTTTGGCGACCGGTGCTGACCGAGACCTCGCCGAGTCGCTTGGTTGCTCGATGACCGACGAGGACATTGTTGATGTCGATGTGACGATGGAAACCAGCGTCGACGATGCCTACGCTACGGGGGCGATGGTCCGGGCCGAGGAGTGGCAGGCGATCATCTCGGCGGGTGACGGGGCCGCGGCGGCGCTGAATATCCTCTCGAAGGAGAAGGGCGAGCACTTCCACGATTTCGACACGCCCGACGACATCTGACGCTGTCTGTACCATCCGTTTTCGCGATCCTACCGTGGCTTGCCTTCGCCCTTAGTGGAGTTTGAGTTCAACGGTCCGACCGTCCGGATCCGTTATGTATGCCGCCCAATCCCGGCCGTAAGCACCCAACCGTTCGCGTGGTTCGTCCGATTGGACTTCGATCCCGGCCTCTCGGAGTTCAGACAGCAACGACTCCATCGCGGCCTTGGTGTCAGTGTCGTTCGATCGAACCAGCAGACAGATGTGGTCGCGCTGGATCTCGATCGGATCATCGGCGGGAAACAAGTGGAGATGGCGGCCGCCGGCTACCAACGAGACGAACGGCAGATTTCCGTTGTCGAATTTCTCGCGATCCCGTATCGGCAAGCCCAGCTTCTCGTGATAGAACTCGAGGGCTGCATCGAGGTCGGAGACGCGGAAGGCGATGTGATCGAGGTCGACGATTTCCGGTGGCATACCGGCCCCATGCTCGGAGATGTCAAAAGTCTCCGGGAGAATCGGGGCGCCGAGGTATTTTACAATGTCCGGCGTTGTGGTAATCAGATATGCCGTCGGACTACGAACACTATCATCTCGATGAGCTGGAGACGAATCCCGAAAAGCCCACCAAACGCTGGGAGCTTTCACCTCAGCTTGATCTCACCGGCTATAATTTCAACGTCGCGATCATCGACCCCGACGAACGGCTCTCACAGAACGCCTACCATTATCATGAAAATCAGGAAGAATTCTTCTACATTATCGAGGGACGCTGTCGGGCGGAGACCGAGGATGGTTCGTTTGACCTCAGCGCAGACGATGTTGTGGTCTTTCGAACTGCCGTCCCGCATCTGTTACATAACCCGTTCGATGAACCCTGTAAGCTCGTCGCGGTCGGGAGCCCGCCCGAGGGCCGCTATCCCGTCGAACAGGTACAGAGTTACGAGGCGCTACTCGAAGAGCGCTACCCGGATTCGGGACCTCCCTGAGACGGATACGCTTTTGGATGCCGGGATCCACTGTCGGAGGATATGCGAATCAGTGTCATCGGCGGGAGTCGTGTGACCGATACGGAGTATCGACTGGCTGAATGTCTCGGCGAACAGCTCGGGAATCGCGGCCACAGCGTCATCTGTGGAGGCTTAACCGGCGTCATGGAGGCCGTTTGTAAAGGCGTCAAGGCGACCGGCGGGCACACGATCGGGGTTTTGCCGGGCGAGCGTCGATCGGCGGCCAACGAGTACGTCGACACCGCGATCGCGACCGGGTTGGGGAATGCCCGGAATGTCCTTGTCGTACTCAATGGTGCCGGCGCCATCGCCGTGGATGGATCGACCGGCACACTATCGGAAATCGCCCACGCCCTCGATTTCGGACGTCCGGTCGCCGGCCTCCAAACCCACGACATAGAGGGTGTCAACGCCGCCTCAGATCCGGTCGACGCTATCGAGTATATCGAGCGCGAGGCACACTGACCGGCGACTCAGCCGAATACCGCGAGTTGGCGGCGGATCATTGCTGTCATCGATTCGGTGAGGTCCCCTAGTGGTAGGACCGAGATGTTCCAGATCACGGCCAATACGCCGACCGTTACTAATCCGATCGGCACGCCGATCCGCCACTCATCCGGTACTTGGATGAATATGACGACCGAGATTCCCAAGACAAGTAGCTTCGCGGCCACCAGTCCGAGAACCCCGCCGCTTCCGATGGCAATAACGGCGAAGGGATTCGCCTCCGACAGTCCCTGGCTCAGCCCGAGAACCGTCGTAACCGTGTCCCCGACGACGTAGCCGAGGATGACCAACAGCCAGAGGCGACGCTCGGTCGCGGTCAGTTCCATTCGGGCCGTTGGCTCGGTCCAACGGCTGTTAATACATTCGATCCACGAATCGACAGGGCCAATGGCTGGGATCGGCTACTGACATCTCATGGAACTCGATCCGACGGGCTACGATAGCGATACCCTCCACCGGATTATGACGAGCATCGTCGTGCCCCGGCCGATCGGTTGGATCAGTACGGTCGATGAAACAGGCGCGGACAACCTCGCCCCGTACAGCTATTTCAACGCTGTCAGCACCAACCCTCCAGTCGTGATGTTCTCGGCCGGCGACAGGGATGGCGAGCCAAAGGACACGCCACGAAACGCTCTGGCCACCGGCGAATTCGTTGTCAATCTCGTCACCGAACCCCTCGCGAGCGAGATGAACGACACCAGCGCCGCCACCGAAGACAGCGAGTTCGACTTCGCTGGAGTCGATCGAGCCGAGGCCCACACCGTTACCCCGCCAACGGTTGCTGACGCTGTGGCGGTGCTTGAGTGTACGGTCCATGATTCCCTCCAGATCTACGAGAATACGGTCGTCTTCGGCGATGTGATCCACATCTCGGCGGATGAATCGATCCTCACCGACGGCAAAGTCGATATGCGCAAGATCGATGCTGTCGGCCGGCTCGGTGGTCCCTACTACACGCGATTGGATCGACTTGAACTTGAGCGGTCACATTTCGGCGAGTGGGATGAGCCGATCCCGCCCGGTTTCACGGTCGAGGAAGCCACGAACGAACTGGTTGTCGAGCGACCGGCATTCCTGCGGGTTCGGGAAGCACTCGCGGCTGTCGATGATGGCCGAACCGTCGAGACGGTCGCCGACGAATTCGGTCTCGACACCGCGATCATCGAGACGGCGATGGGCCATCGCGAGTGGTATCTCGACGGCGAAGTCGGCGACGAGCGGGTCGAAGCGGCGCTTACGGATGCTGATCTGCCCACCGAATTCTCCTACTGAGGCCGCATGCTCGGTCGATATACCTGAAGTATATCAGGGGTGGCGGCGATACGCCGCCTCATGGCAGTTGATACCGTAATCGAGGGCGGTACCGTCGTCACCGCCGACGGCATGTTTGAGGGCGGCGTCGCTATCGACGGCGAGTCGATCGTCGCGGTTGGCAACGAATCAGCGATTCCGGTGGCCGATACGACGGTCGATGCGAGCGGGAAATTGATCATGCCGGGTCTGGTCGATCCTCACGTTCACATCGATCACGTCCCGGAAAACCGGGCCGGCACCTACGAAGCCGAGACCGGCGCGGCGGCGGTCGGCGGCGTCACGACCGTGATCGATTTCGCCTGGCAGGGCGGCGATCGAAGGGCCGACGATCCCGAGAAGAGCCTGCTCGATGGGATCGAGTACAAACGGGCCGAAGGCGAGGACGAGGGTCTGGTAGATTTCAGCGTCCACGGCGTACTCTCCCGGGAGGATCCCGATGAACTCGATGACCTTGCTCGGGCCGTCGAGGCCGGCGTAACCTCGTTCAAGATGTTCATGTCAACGTACGCCGTCGGCGTCTCGAACGGGTTCATGAACCTGGCGTTCGAGGAGATCGCGGATCTCGATGCGGTCGCCCTCTGTCACACCGAGGACCCATCAGTCTGTGACGCGATGGCCGACCGCCTCAAGCGTGAAGGGAAGGGTGACCCAGAGTTCTATCCCCAATCCCGGCCCGACTACGCCGAAGCGATGGGTGCGGCCGACGCGGCCCGGATGGCCACCGAGACTGGCGTGAAATACTATGGGGTACACACGTCCTGTCGGATGGCGGCCGAGGAGTTGGCCCGCTTTCAGGACGACGGCAGCCGGATTCGGGCGGAAACCTGTACCCATTACACCGCCCTCGATGGCACGATCCACCAGGAGAAGGGCAATCTCCCGCTGATCGCCCCCCCGCTCCGGACCCAGGAGGACATCGACGCGATGTTCGAGTACCTCCGTGACCGCACACTCACGGTCGTTTCGACGGATCACTCGGCGTACTTCCGGGAGTACAAGGAGGTCGACAACTGGTGGGAGAGCCCGTTCGGGGCCACCAGCCTCGAGTATACGCTCTCGGTGTTCCACAATGAAGCGGTCGTCAAGCGCGATCACTCCTATCCGTTCCTCGTCGAGGTGATGTGTACTAATCCGGCCGAGACGTTCGGTTTCCCACAGAAGGGGACGCTCGATCCGGGGACCGATGCCGATGTGATCGTCTTCGATCCCGAGGCGACTTACACGATCACCCACGACATGAACGTCTCGAACGCCGATTACACCATGTACGACGGGCGTGAGGTCACGGGCCGGGTCGATCACACGTTCGTACGAGGCGACCAGGTCGTCAAGGACGGCATAGTTGTCGGCGAGCCTGGTCACGGCGAGTTTATCGAGCGCGAACTGCCCGATTGGGGCTGATCCCGATCGATCCCCGTTCCCGGACTGTCTGTGCTCGATGCCGACCGATTACTCGATATCGACGCCCTTCCGAATGGCTCGGCCCGGTGTCGCGCCGGTCGTCTCTCCGTCCCGAACCACAAACTCGCCGTTGACCATGACGTGAGGCATTCCTTGTGGGAACTGCTTTGGATCATCGAACGTCGCCGGTGAGGCAACGGTCTGTGGATCTATTACCACGAGGTCGGCGTCCATCCCCGGTCGGATCACGCCTTTCCGCTGGAGGCCCATCGCGCGGGCCGGAAGGGAAGTCATCTTCCGGACGGCCTCCTCGATGGTGAACAGGTTCTCCTCGCGGACGTATTTCCCGAGGACGCGGGGATAGGTTCCGTAGACCCGTGGATGGGGCGTGCCGCCGAAGAGACCGTCGGTCGCGATGCCGACCCGCTCATAGGCCATGATCTCCCGGACATCCGATTCGTCGAGAAAGTGGTTGACGATGCTGACGCCGAGTTCCTCCTCGGCGAGGAGGTCCATCAGCGCCGTGATCGCATCGACACCCCGTTCAGTCGCAATCTCGGCGATCGAGAGCCCCTCGAGATGCTCGTTTTTGTCACTCGGTACGTTCGTGACGACGATGTTATCCCAGCCGGAATAGGCGCCGGGATTGTCCCACCCTTCGATCCGATAGGTTTCGATGTCCCGACGGATCCGCTCGCGGGCCTCCTCGTCTTTGAGGTACGCGATGGCCTGTTCCGGTCCCTCGGCGTGAACCCATGGCGGGAGCGCCCACGAAAGCGTCGTGCTTCCGGCGGTGTAGGGATACTGATCGGCGGTGAAATCGACGCCCCGATCACGGGCGGCCTCGACGATCGCCTTGGCCCGTTCGACCTGGCCGTGCTGGGGCGGTCCACCGAGCTTGAAATGTGAGAGATGGAGCGGGATCTCCGCCTCCGCGCCGATATCGATGAATTCATCGAACGCCTTCCAGATGTCCGCCCGTTCGCTCCGGACGTGAGCGACGAACGGCCGCCCGTAATCGTGTAACTCTGCGGCGAGCGTTCGGACCTCATCGGTATCAGCGTAGATACACGGGGTGTAGACGAGCCCGGTCGAGAAGCCGATCGCTCCAGCGGCGAGGGCGTCATCCACCAACGCCGCCATCTCCTCGAGCTCCGACTCAGTCGGCGTCTTATCGGCCATCCCGAGGACATTGAACCGGACCGTTCCGTGGCCGACCAGCATCGCGACGTTCGGGCCGATCCCCGTTGCATCGATCGCATCGAAGTAGTCCGCCGTGTCACCCCAGGTCCAGTCGTCCTCGAGACGGCCATCGAGGCCGCTGAGGTGATCCTCCCACTTCTCGGCCCCGTTGGTCCGATGCATCGGTGCCATCGAGAATCCGTCCTGGCCCAGAATCTCGGTCGTGATGCCTTGACGGATCTTCGGGGCCAGCGGCGGATCGTTGAACAGTCGAAGATCGGAGTGTGAGTGGGTGTCGACGAAGCCTGGTGTGAGGACCTTCCCCCCGATATCGAGCCGATCCTCGGCGGCGATACTCCCGGTCCCGCCGCGGTGGATGGCTTCGATGGTACCGTCACGAACCCCGACCGATCCACGGAACCATGGGGCCCCGGTCCCGTCGACGATCCTTGCGTTGTCGATGAGAACGTCGAACGTCATCGAACAGCGGTACAAACACGACCATCAAAAAGCCGCTAGATAAGGGCAGGTTACCGACGAATCGATGAGGTTCTCGAAAACGGTCCGATTCAGCCGGCTCAGAGTCTCAGTGTTGTTCGAGCCATTCATCGACCAGCTCGCGTACGGCCGCATCACGGTCGCCGTTGTGCTCACGGTCGGCGATCCGCTCGAGCGATTCTTTCGTCTCCTCCTCGAACATTATCGTCACGCGCTCCATGTCCCTAAGGAATCCTGGTAGCGATAAATAACTCAGTCAGACGAGCGTCGGCCATGCGGCGCCCACGGGTGTTTCTGTGGGTTTTATCGACCTACCGCTCCTACCGTTCGGTATGCAGACTACTGCCATCGATCACGTCAACCTGTATATTCCAGAGACGGGCGTTGAGGATGCCCTCAGGTTCTACCGAGATCGGCTCGGATTCGAAACCGAAAACGTCGAAGCCTATCGCCGGGGCGATCGGTCGCTGTTCACGTTTCGGCCTCGTGGCGGGGGCTGTGTGATTCACGTCATCCCCGACGACGGATTCGAGGCGCCGGGGCACAACTACAATCACCTCGCGATCGATCTCGATGCTCCGACCGAGGAGGTCGAAACACTGATCGATACCGCCGGATGGACCGTCGAACGGCGTCGCGACCGTGGGAATCGGCCAGGCGCGGATGTGGCGATCTACGTCCGCGACCCGTTCGGCTATACCGTCGAGTTGCGGCCATCGGGGTAGGCATCATATCGATACCGGCCATCGACCAGCGGTACGTTGATAGGCCCGGTCGGTTTGTGACCGATATGGTCGATTCGCCCAGCGTCCTGTTGTTGCATGGGTTTCCACCGGAAAACCGTGGCGGGCCGGCGGATCTCGAGACGGCGATCCGTTCGCGGCTCCCCGAGATCGACCTCGAACGGTCCCGCGATCACGAGGATGCGATCGACCGGATTACCACCGCCGACGTAGTTATCGAACACGGCTACGGTCGGGAGTTATTCGAACACGGCGAGGAACTGTCCTGGATCCAGTCGCTGTCAGCCGGCTATGACCGCTACGATCTCGATTTTCTTGAAGCCAGAAACATCACGCTCACCACCGTCTCGGGGGTGCATGCGAACCCGATCGCCGAACACGTCGTCGGTTCATTGTTGGCGTTCGAACACGGGCTGGATCGGGCACTCCGTCAGCAGCGCCGCTCTGAATGGCAGCGTTGGACGCCGAACGAATTGACCGGCAAGACCATGGGGATCATCGGTGTCGGTGCGATCGGTGGGCGGATCGCTGAACTCGCCGATGCCCACGATCTGACGGTCATCGGCACGAAACGTGATCCAACGACCGGTAGCGACGAGGTCGAAGAGATCTACGGCCCCGATGCGACCCATACCGTTCTTGGACGATCCGACTATGTGGTGGTCGCCTGTCCACTGACCGAGGATACCCGCGGGCTTATCGATGCGGAGGCGTTCGCATCGATGTCCCGCGATACGGTGTTTGTCAACATCGCGCGCGGTGAAATCGCCGACCAATCTGCCCTGATCGAGGCACTCCAGCGTGGCCAGATCCGTGGTGCCATCCTCGATGTCTTCGAACAGGAGCCACTCCGGTCGGATTCGCCGCTCTGGGACCTCTCGAACGTAGTGATGTCGCCTCATCTCGCTGGCGGCTCACCGCGCTACGTCGAGCGGGTGGCCGACATTTTCGCCGCCAATTACGAACATTTCATCGCCGGGGAGCGGACTTCAATGCAGAATCGGGTGATCTGATCCTCACCGCCCGAAGCCAGGGGCTTAAGTCACCGCTGATGGCATGCCCATCATGGACGTCAACATCGACGGCGAACGACTGCGAAAGGATATCGAAGCGACGGCCGAGTTCGGCAAGGTTGATGTCGCGGATGGTCATGGCCGGACAGTCCTGACGGGCACCGATGCGGATCGGAAGGCCCGCGAACGGTTCGTGGCGGAACTCGAGGCCGCCGATTGTACGGTCCGGATCGATCCAGTGGGAAACATCGCGGGTCGGTGGGTGCCAGCTAATGCTGACCCCGACGCGGCACCGGTCGCCGCCGGCAGCCATCTCGATTCCGTGCCCGAGGGCGGTATTTTCGACGGTGTCCTCGGGGTGTATGGCGCCCTGGAAGCGGTGCGTTCGATCCAGACGGCCGACGTTGAGTTGACTCGTCCCGTCGAGGTGGTTGCATTCACCGAGGAGGAGGGCCAACGGTTCGGTATCGGCACACTCGGTTCGTCGGTCGCGGCCGGAGCTCGTTCCGTCGATGATGCCCTTCAGTTCACCGATGAGGATGGCAACACCCTCAAAACCGTTCTTGAAGACTGTGGCTTTCATGGTGATGCTGATATCGATCCCGCCGGGTGGGATTCCTGGCTGGAGCTCCACGTCGAACAGGACACCACCCTCGAACGTGCCGGGCTTCCGATCGGGATCGTCGACGCGATCACTGGCATCACCAACTGCCGGGCCGACATCATCGGCGAGGCCAACCACGCCGGCGCGACACCGATGGCCGAACGCCGGGACGCGCTGACGGCCGCCAGCGAGTTCATCCTCGCAGTCGAGGAGGCGGCGCTTGAGACCAACGCTGAACTCAGCGAGACGGCAGTGGGAACGGTCGGCAGCATCGATGTATCGCCGAACTCCCGTAGCATCGTTCCCGGTCGGGTCGAGATGCGGACCGACTTCCGCGATGTCGAGTATGAAGCGATGGACGCGATCGTCGACGCTGCGCGTGCGTGTTTGGATCGCCTGGCCGATGAACGTCCCGTTGAGACCGATTTCGAGCGATACCGGGATCAGCGACCCAGCCCCATGAGCGAACGGTGTATCGAGGCGGCCATCACCGCAGCCGATGCTGCCGGACTGGGCCATCGGGTCATGCATTCGGCCGCCATGCATGATACCGCAAATGTCGCCGATGTGACCGATACTGTCCTGCTGTTTGCTCCCTCCGAAGACGGCTTCTCCCACAACCCGCTGGAATGGACCGATTGGGAGGACTGTGCCAAGGCGACGACGGTCCTTGCGGGCGCGATGATCGATCTAGCGACCTGAATAGTGTCGATGTAGGACGCATGATAGCATATAAAATCCCGCTATATTGTGGGATGGGTGGTGCAGTAACAGTTGGTTGAGCCTCAAGGCGACTCCTGTCTGACCGCGTC
>JBDGPX010000051.1:7079-14213 GCA_042219475.1 Halobacteriales archaeon | reverse complement strand
GGGTCCGCTCGACCTCCGCCTGAAGACGGAGGTATGCGCTCGCGTTCTCTATCAGACACCGATCGACACCCCACCACAGGAGGCCGATACGATGCACATCAGCGCACCGCTGTAGAGCTCCTAGAGGTCAAACCGACTGCGGATTACTCAACGCTGTTCCCTTCCCCACGCATACGTCGCGCTTTACGAACGGCGGGATTTCAACTTGAAATCGCCCGTGATTCAGAGCCGTTGTGTGGTTACTGATACATGCGGAGCGGTTCAGCGCGGGAGGATTCCTCGTCGGCCTGATGCATCTGTTTGGCGAGCTGTTCGCGCTGTTTGCGGATCTCCTCGGCCCGGTCGATGAGCTCGTCAGTCCCGACATCGATGCCTGTCATCGGGGTGATGCCGTTGCGGATGAGGATATGGGCTGCCTCGGGATCCGGGAACTGAGGGCTGCTCTCAACGACCAGGCCGACGCTGCTGAGATTCTGTTCTTGGGCCTGATGGAGCAACGCGCCAGTTGGTCCGGCGATGACGCCGTTTTCGGGCGGGGTATTGAGCCCGGCGTCACTGAGATGATCGTTGCCAGTCCCGGTGGAGGTGCCGAACAACTCGGGCGGAGATTCGTCGCGTTCGCTCGGCAGGCCACTCAGAAAGATCGGCAGGATATCCTGTTCGGCCAGCCATCCGACCAGACAGCTGGCGAAATCCGATGCGTTCTTCGGCGAGACGGGGACATCGCTCTGGAGCACCACCAGCTGCCGTTCCTCGTCGGCATAGAGCCGGACCGGCGGCCGGAGCATCGGGTCGTCGGCCTCATAGATCGCGAGCTTAGGCAAGCCATCACAGACGACATCGGCGTAGTAGGTCATATCGAACGCATCGATGAAATGATCGGCCGCGATCTTTCCGACCAACCCGACACCGGGCAGTCCCTCGATAAGCGTCGGCGATTCGAGCGTGATGTCATCGGCATGGGTCCTAACATGTGCCATGATCGGTAGTTCGAGGAATTTCGTCATAAACGTGGGCGGTGCGTGGGCATCGAAACCCACAAGCGCACAACTGCGCAAGAGTGGCCATCCAGACGGATGCCGACCGATGATCCTCTCTCGCGATACGACACCATACTCGATGATCCCGACGCATTCCACCGGGTCTGTAACCGCCCACTGCCGCGGTTGACCCGAATCAACACCATCAAAACCAGCCGGGATCGAGTGACGACAGCCCTCGATGAGACGGGGATCGACTGGACGCCACGGTCATGGAATCAGCACCTCCTCGAGTTGGCGACCGACGAACCCGGCACGACGTGGCCGTATTTCCTCGGCTGGCTCCACGGTCAGGAGGAGGTCTCGACGCTGCCTCCGCGGGTTCTCGCTCCACAACCCGGCGATCGGATCTTAGACGCCTGTGCTGCGCCGGGGAGCAAGGCTACCCAGCTGGCCGCGCTCGCGGACGATACCGCCTTCATCGTCGCCAACGACGTCAACCTCGGTCGGCTGTCGGCTCTCCGATCAAACGCCGAACGTCTCGGTGTGTCGGGGCTCGCGGTGACGAACAAGGACGCCCGGAACTTCTCGCTGAAGCCGTTCGATTTCGATGCCTTCGATCGCACCCTCGTCGATGCGCCCTGTTCGGGTGAAGGGACGGTCAGGAAGAACCCCGACGCCCTCGAGAACTGGTCGGAGAGCGCACTCAGCAGCCTGGCCGGCGTCCAGAAAGGAATCCTCACCCGGGCCATCCAGGCGACCGCTCCAGGCGGTGTCGTCGTGTATGCGACCTGTACCTTCGCCCCCGAGGAGAACGAGGCCGTCCTCGATTACGTCCTCGACACCGAGCCATGTGACCTCGTCGCGTTCGACATCCCGCTCGACCACGATCCGGGCATCACCGACTGGCAGGGCGAACGGTTCGACGACCGCGTACAGCGGACCAAACGGATCTATCCCCATCACAACGATACGGGCGGGTTCTTCCTCGCAAAGCTGGAGGTGGGCGAATGACCGACAACAACGGCCACCAGTTCGATCGGTTGCCGGCGACGGCAGCCGACCGGACCGTTGAGGGGCGGACGACCCGGACTGCTGTCCTCGAGTGGTGGGCGGAGCGATACGGTGTGCCGGCATCGGTGTTCGAGCCGTTCACCTTCTGGGAGAAGGGGGCCGGCAAGCTCTGGATCCTCCACGGGGATACCGCCTCGCCGACCCGAATCGAGGCCCTCGGGATGCGGATCCTCCATACCCGCCAGGAACACTGGAAGCCGACCACGAACGCCGTCCAGCGGTTCGGCGAGCACGCACGCCGGAACGTGATCGAGCTCGAACGGTCGGCGGCTGAACGGTTCGTCGCTGGCGAGGACCAAGCTATCGACTGGAATGGCGATTGGGGCTATCTGATCGTCAGCACGACCGTTGGCGGCGCCAGCGTCCCGATCGGTGTCGGCCTGTATCTCCACGGCGAGCTCCGCTCACAGATCCCAAAGAGCCGTCGACGGGAGGTGGATTCGTCCGTCGGGAAGGGACAATCGGCCTGAGGCGTTACACCTCGAGGTCCGTTACATCGCTGACGTCGAACCGAAGGATTTCGGGATCACCGGCCAACAACTCCGGAAGCCGTTCCTCGAAGGTCTGGAAGTGTTCGGTCTGTGTGTGGGCTTCGAACGCGGCTTCGTCCTCGTAGCGCTCGATAAACCGAATCATGTGCTCGTCCTGGATATCGATCGTCGCCCGGTAGTCGATCATGCCGTCCTCCTCGTTCGATTTGTCGACCAGCGTGTCGATCAGTTCGATCGCGTCCTCGCGACGATCCGGGTCGATCGGAAAGCTGGCGTGGAGAACGATCATTGCGGGATGATCATTGCAGTGGATGACGCAAAAAGCTCAGGCTTCATCGGCGGTCTCACGCGGCACGACCGTACCCCCGGTGAGGCCGGTCCACTCGACACGATAGTCGAGTGTTGACAGCACAGCACTAGCATCGGAGATGTCGAACCGCGCCAGGATCTCCTCGACAGCGTCGAGGGACATCCCCGGCTCGATCCGATCGGCGAGCGTATCGAGTACCGCCGGTCGAATGAGGATGCGACCGACCCGCTCGTGCTCCGGCGTGGCTTTGTCCTCGATGGCCGCCTCGCTGACGCCATAGGTCGCGGCCAAGTCATCGATCGTAACGACGTCGGGGTCAGGGACGAGCACCTCGGGCAGCCTCGCCGCGGCGTCGGCGATCAGCTCCTCCTCGTACGTTCGAAGCACGTCACGGATGTCCTTCAGCCGAACCGATCCGGAGTACTCGATCACCCGGTGGTCGCGTGCCTCGATCGCCTCGCCGACCCCGAGGGATTCGTCGACCGCGACGATCATGTCGACGTCCTCGAGCGTCTCGAGCTGATCGAGTTTCTTCTCGATATACTCGGGCGTCCAAAAGCCCATGATCTCGAAGAACACGCGGAAGTCAGCGTGATCGTAGGCAAAGGCGAAATCGGGGATCATCACCCGCGCGCCGGCCTCGAGCGGTTCGGGCTCGCGCTGGATCGTCCAGTCTAAGTTCAGCCCCGAGAACCGAGCGGCGAAATCCGCCTCGACACCGCTATCGAAGGTCATCTCCTCGGGCGGCTCGGCATCGGGAACCGCGAGCGGGTCGTCGGCATCGAGCGTGAGCGTCCGTTCGGTGCCACGGTCGTCGATCGTCGCCTCGAGGGACCATTCGGCGGCCGTCACCACCGTCCGCAACAGGCGGGCGAATCGGGTGCCGTACCGGCGGGTCCGTCTGAACAACGCATCGGGACCGGTGATGTCGACGACGCGACCATCGGGTGTGCGCCGAATTTCGTACATGAGCCCGAGGCGTTTGACTGCGCTGACCAGGGCCTTCGGGTCGCTCGATCGCACCTCGATTTCGGTCGCGTCGAACAGGGCCGTCTGGGCGAGCGAGAGGTTGTACCGATCGATCAGTTCGGCCGGCAACCAGGGTGATTCAAAGTCAGCCAGCACCCGTCGCTCCTCGAGATCAGCGTAGAGCGACGCATCGAGCGCGTCCGGATCGGTCCCCAACCGATCGCCGGCGCGTTCGAGCGCTCGGCTCCGTTCGGCCTCGGTGACGACGCCGACCTCGGCGGCGGTCTCGAAGACGGTCTCCCGGGCCCTGGGCGGGTCGATCGCGGCCTCGACCTCGAAGGTCGCCTGCCGGTCGAGCAGTTTGGCGAACCCCCGGACGAGTTTGAAGTCCCGCGCGTCGCGCTCGAGATCCGTCAACGCCGCATCGAGGGCCGCTTTGGGCTCACCGACGTGACCCTGGTAGATCCCGATGGTGCGAGCGGCTAGCTGTTCGTCCTCGGGGCTGGCGAACTGTGGCTGGTATCCGCCGCCAGCTCGGGAGACGCGCAACAGTTCCTTGGTCAGCACTGCCGGAAACTACTGGGTGGAGCAGTAAAACGCCCGCGCCCGGCCGAGCGTCACGTTTCAACCGCCGCTCAGCGGCGACGAGCGGCGATCCGTTCTTCGGCTGTCTCGGTACTGACGACTTCATACAGGAGAGCCCGCCCGCCGTCCTGCTTCGGACGCAGGATGCGACCGAGCCGCTGGGTGAATTCCCGCTCGGAGCCGCTTCCAGAGAGGATAACCGCGACGTTGGCGTCAGGGACATCGACGCCCTCGTCGAGGACGTTCGAGGTGACCAATCGGGTGGTCGTCCCCTCACGGAACGACTCGAGGTACTCGCGGCGCTCGGTCGTCCCGGTGCGGTGAGTGATCGCCGGGATGAGAAACCGTTCGGCGATGCGGTAGACCAGATCGTTGTGGGCCGTAAACACGAGGATCCGGTCGTCACGGTGGCGGTCGAGGATGCGTTCCAGCTCCTCGAGCTTCCGGTCGGCGTTGAGCATGACGTCCCGGGCGCGCTGTTTGGCCAGCAGGGCCTCCCGGGCGGCCGGATCCGTCCCCGATCGCTTGACGAGCTCCTGATAATCGGAGCCATCGCGGAACTCGATCGACGAGCGGGCGATGTAATCGACAAAGGTCGATTGGTGCTTTTCGTATTCCTCGCGTTCCTCGGGCGTGAGATCGACTTCGATCCGTTTGACGTCATACGGTGCGAGGTGATCGCCGGCCAGTTCGTCGGGCGAGAGCGCATAGACGACTGGGCCGATCAGTTCCGCGACGGTCTCGTGGGCGCCATCCGGCCGTTCGAAGGTGGCAGTCAGTCCCAGTCGGGCGGGGGCCGCCGAAAGCCGGGCGATGTCACGGTAGCCCTCCCCACCGAGGTGGTGGACCTCGTCGTAGATGACCAGGCCGAACCGATTGCCGAGCTCTTCGGCCCGGAGATACGCCGAATCGTAGGTCCCAACGGTCAGCGGTTCGAGGCGCTGTTCGCCGCCACCGAGTTGCCCGACGGCCACATCGAATTCCTCGGTGAGTTCCCGACGCCACTGCTCGAGGAGATCGATCGTCGGAACGACGACCAGCGTCGCCGTTTCGAGCCGCTCGATGGCCTTGATCCCGATGACCGTTTTGCCGCTCCCCGTAGGGAGTTCGATGACGCCCCGGCGGTACTGGTCGGCCCACGCATCCAGTGCTGCTGCCTGGTAGCTGCGGAGTTCATACGCCGACGAGACATCAACCGATGGGACGTCAAGGACAGTGTCGTTGACAGTAAGATCGGCGTCCTCGATCTGTTCGAGCACCGCTGGATAGCGAAAGGCCGGTGTGCGATAGGTATCGCTCCGCGGATCCCGATCGACATCGGTCAATGAGTCGGCAGCCGAACCGTCGATCCGGATCGTGCCGTCCTCATACCGCAACGAGAGCGCCGCCACGAACGCTGGTAGGCGACTCAGGGCGAAAAAATCCCCGCTGAAGAGCCCGTTGGGACCGATGGATCGGCCTTCGGCCAGTTTTGAAATCCTTATGCCACGTCAGGGCCGACTAGACGGATATGACCGAGGCCACAGAACGGGATGAGGACCCGGCCGAAGAGCCGGAGGAGGGTGCTGGAGAGGATGAATCGGCGTCGGCCGAGTCGATTGACGATCGCATCGCCCGTGTGGCCGTCGAGGATGAGACACTGGCCGCCGAAATCGAGGCCGAGATCGAGGCACTCAGAGAGGAACGAAATGAGCTCCAGTCAGAACTGGAAGACGCCCACACGGAGATCGATGACCTCGAATCCCGGTTGAAGCGAACCCAAGCGGATTTTCAGAACTACAAGAAACGCGCCAAGGACAAGCAGGAACGGATCAAAGAGCGGGCGACCGAGGAGCTCGTCACCGAGTTGATCGAGGTCCGGGATAACCTCGCCCGGGCGCTCGAACAGGACGTCTCGACGGACATCCGTGATGGGGTCGAAGCCACACTGAACTCCTTCGATCGGATTCTCGCCGACGAGAACGTCGAGGTCGTCGACCCCGATTCCGGCGAGGAGGTCGATCCGAGGCGCCACGAGGTCGTCCATCGAACTGAAAGCGACCAGCCCGAGGGGACGATCGCCGAGGTGTATCGGCCGGGATATGAAATGGCCGGATCGATGCTGCGTGAGGCCCAGGTGGTCGTCAGCGACGGCTCCGCTGGGGCCGACGAGGAGTAGCCCTCCAGTCTGTTTGCACTTCGACTTATACTATTCCCTGAAAGTGACATCTGGATTATATTAATCGCAAGCAAGCGATGGGGTAAGATAAACGGTTGTGGGTCCGTCTCTAGCAAAACTTAAACGGCAAAAGCCGTTATTCCACACATAACGATGGCTAGTGAGAAGATTCTGGGGATTGACCTCGGAACCACAAACAGCGCGTTTGCGGTGATGGAGGGCGGCGATCCCGAGATCATCGTCAACGCGGAAGGCGACCGGACAACACCGTCGGTCGTCGCATTCACCGAGGACGACGAACGCCTGGTCGGGAAGCCAGCGAAGAACCAGGCGGTCCAGAACCCCGAGCGGACGATCCAGTCGATCAAACGTCACATGGGCGAACAGGATTACACCGTCGAGATCGGGGACGACGAGTACACCCCCGAACAGATCTCGGCGATGATCCTCCAGAAGATCAAGCGGGATGCAGAGGAGTATCTCGGCGAGGATGTCGAGAAGGCCGTGATCACGGTGCCGGCGTATTTCAACGACAAGCAGCGCCAGGCCACCAAGGACGCCGGCGAG
>JBDGPX010000051.1:0-7069 GCA_042219475.1 Halobacteriales archaeon | reverse complement strand
TACGGGCTCGACGACGAATCCGATCAGACCGTCCTCGTCTTCGACCTCGGTGGCGGCACCTTCGACGTCTCGATCCTCGAACTCGGCGGCGGCGTCTACGAGGTCGTCGCGACCAACGGCGACAACCACCTCGGCGGGGACGACTGGGACGAAGCAATCATCGACTGGCTCGCCGACGAGTTCGAGAACAACCACGGGATCGACCTCCGGGAGGACCGGCAGGCCCTCCAGCGGCTGAAGGACGCCGCCGAGGAAGCGAAGATCGAACTCTCGAGCCGCAAAGAAACCGAGATCAACCTTCCCTTCATTACGGCGACCGACAGCGGCCCGGTCCACCTCGAGGAAAGCCTCACGCGCGCGAAGTTCGAATCGCTGACCGAGGATCTGATCGAGCGCACCGTCGGGCCGACCGAACAGGCCCTCGAGGACGCCGGGCTCTCGAAGTCCGACATCGATGAGGTCATCCTCGTTGGCGGCTCGACGCGGATGCCACAGGTCCAAGAGAAGGTCGAGGAACTGACCGGCAAGGAGCCGAAGAAAAACGTCAACCCCGACGAGGCAGTCGCACTCGGCGCCGCGATCCAGGGCGGCGTCCTCGCCGGCGACGTCGACGATATCGTCCTGCTCGATGTAACCCCGCTATCGCTGGGGATCGAGGTCAAAGGCGGCTTGTTCGAGCGCCTGATCGAGAAGAACACGACGATCCCGACCGAGGAATCGAAGGTGTTCACCACGGCCGCTGACAACCAGACATCGGTGAACGTCCGAGTCTTCCAAGGTGAACGCGAAATCGCCGAAGAAAACGAGTTCCTCGGTGAGTTCATGCTGACGGGAATTCCGCCGGCACCGGCCGGCACCCCTCAGATCGAAGTCGGCTTCAACATCGACGAGAACGGCATCCTCAACGTCGAAGCCGAGGACAAAGGCTCGGGCAACAAAGAGGAGATCACCATCGAAGGCGGCGTCGGTCTGTCCGACGAGGAGATCGAGCAGATGCAACAGGAAGCCGAGGAACACGCCGAGGAGGACAAGAAGCGTCGCGAGCGCATCGAGGCCCGCAACGAGGCTGAATCCGCGGTCCAGCGCGCCGAGACGCTCCTCGAGGAGAACGAAGAGGAGATCGACGACGACCTCCGCGAGGAGATCGAGAACGCGATCGCCGATGTCGAGGACACCCTCGAGGACGACGATGCCACCAAGGAGGACTACGAGACGGTTACCGAGACACTCTCCGAGAAGCTCCAGGAGATCGGCAAGCAAATGTACCAGCAACAGGCCGCCCAGGCCGGCGCCGGCGGTGCTGGAGCCGGTGCCGCTGGTGGTGCCGGTCCCGGCGGGATGGGCGGTGCGGGTCCGGGCGCTGGCGCTGCTGGCGGTGCCGGCCCCGAGGGCGCCGCTGGCGATCAGGAGTACGTCGACGCCGACTTCGAGGATGTCGACGAGGACGAAGAACGCGACGAGGAATAACGCGACCCACCGTCGGCGACGACCCGATCGATGTCGACCAGACGATTGAAGTGTCGAGGCGGTCAACCAGACCCAATCCGGGAACGTAACGTAACACAGCGATGACTGAGGATTTCTACGACGTACTCGGCGTCAGTCGGGATGCCGACACGGAGGAGATCAAGCAGGCGTATCGCCAGAAGGCACGGGAGTATCATCCCGACGTCAGCGACGATCCGAACGCCGAGGAGAAGTTCAAGAAGGCCCAGAAGGCAAAGGAGGTACTGACTGACGAGGAGAAACGACAGGCCTACGACCGCCTCGGTCACGATCGATTTATCCAGGCCGAAAAGCAAGGCGGCTTCGACGACGGCGGCCCTGGTGGCGCTGCCGGCGGTCGGGCCGGTGGTCCTTTCGGCGGGGGCGGCGGCGATCCGTTCGGCGGCGAGGGCCCCTTCGGCGATATCTTCGAGCAATTCTTCGGCGGCGGCCGTGGCCAGGGCCAGCGACAGCGCCAGCGTCGCCAGGGGGCGGATCTCCAGACAACTCTCGAAATCGATCTCGAGGAAGCCTATCAAGGCATCACCAAGGAAGTCACCCTCACCCGACCCGAACGGTGTTCGGAATGTAATGGCCGCGGACACCCACCCGACGCCGAGCCTCGGACCTGTCCCCAGTGTAACGGCCGTGGCCAGACGACACAGGTCCAACAGACCCCTCTCGGCCGCGTCCAACAGACCCAGACGTGTCGACAGTGTGAGGGACAGGGCGAGATCTATGACAAGCAGTGTCCGACATGTGGCGGCGACGGGGTGACCCGCGAGCGGGCGACGCTTTCCGTCGATGTGCCGGCGGGCATCCAAGACGGCCAGACCCTCCGGATGGAAGGCGAGGGCGCCCCGGGCGAACACGGCGGCCCGAAGGGTGACCTCCTCATCGAGGTCTCCATCCGCGATCACGACGAATTCGAACGGGACGGCGATGATATCCGGTACGTCCATCCGATCTCGTTCCCACAAGCCGTCTTCGGCGATACCGTGGAAGTCCCGACCCTCGACGGCTCCGTCGAGATGGACATCCCAGCAGGCACTCAGAGCGGCGAGACGTTCCGGCTGCGTGACCGTGGCATGCCGCGCCTACGCGGCCGTGGACGGGGTGATCAGTACGTCCAGGTCCAGGTCGTAACGCCGGATTCGCTGAGCCAGGAACAACGCGAGGCGCTTGAGCGATTCGCCGAGGCCGGCGGCGAGGAGATCGACGTCGAGCAGGGCTTCTTCGAAAAGATCAAGAACTCCTTCTAATCCAATCTCACCACACCGCACGATCGATCGTGGCGGCTTTGACTGCCAGTCACGAACATTCAGTATGGACGTTCTCGGGGATCTCCTCGCCCGCGACCGGCAGCTCGACGGGACCGTCCTGCAGGCGGTCTCAAGCGGTCGGTCGTACGAGTATCATCGGTTCGCCACGACCGCGATGAAGGCAGGAAATTTCTTCCGTCAGTACGGCGTCGGGATCGATGTTCCGATCGGGATCGCCGACGAACGGGTCCCGGAACCGCTGTTGGGACTGTTTGGCGGCTTGCTCCTGGGGGCAACCGTCCGGTTTGATCCGCCGACGGCGTTCGACGGTCGGATCGTATTGACTCGAGCGGATCGGGGCAAGGATTTCAGCCTGCCGGCCGATGGCACGGTGATTGTCTATAGCGAGGAGCCGGCCGACCCCGCGATGGGATACTTCGAGCGAGGGATCTGGAGCGAGAACCCGACCTTTCCGCCGACGGTCGTCGAGAGCGAAACGCTGGCACTTCGAACGCCCGAGCGGACGTACACCCACGGTACGCTCCTGACAGCGGCCACACAGTTGATCGAAGCGAATGCGATCACAGCCGAGGATACGGTCACACTCCGTGGCTCACTAACGTCGCCGGCGGTGCTCGTCGCGGGGGTGTTTGCGCCGCTCGTGGTCGGTGGAACGATCCGGCTCGTATCCGGGGACGACGAGACATCGGATGGTCCTGAACTGATCGTCGACGACACCACTCAACTGACCGAACGGGCAGCCGAAGCAATCGCCACTCATTCCCCGTGACCCGGTGAGCGATCGGTAATGGATCAGCTCCAAGGGTCGTCTACAGAGTTAGTTCGGGACGCGTATGAGAGAAGAAGAGGATCAGCTGACAGCCTCGATCTCCTTGAGTGCGTCGGGGTTTTCCATCGACGAGAGGTCACCGGGATCCTCGCCGAGGTGGGTTGCCTGAACCGCCCGGCGGATGATCTTCCCGCTTTGGGTGCGCGGTAGGTCATCGACGAAGAGGATCTCGCTAGGGCGGAACGGTTTGCCGAGTTCCTCGCCGACCTGAGCGCGAAGTTCCGATCGGAGCTCCTCGGAGGGATCGAAGCCCTCCTCAAGGATCACGTAGGTGACGACGGCGGTACCGGTCGTCTCGTCGGGCACCCCGATCGCGGCAGCCTGGTTGACCGCTTCGTGGTCGATCAACGCTCCCTCGACCTCCGCGGGACCGACTTTCCGCCCGGCGACGTTCAGCGCGTCGTCCGCCCGTCCGTGGAGGAACCAAAAGCCGTCCTCGTCCTTCTGGGCCCAATCGCCGTGGTCCCAGAGGTCCTCCCACGTCGACCAGTACTCCTCAAGATACCGTTCGTCGCCCTCCCATAGCGAGTCGGTCATGCTCGGACAGGAATCCCGGGCAACCAGGAACCCGCGATCATGGCTGTCGGCGACCGACTCGCCGTTGGCGTCGACGATGTCGATGTCCATGCCCAGCCCCGGCCCGCCGAGCGTACAGGGCTTGAGCGGCTGGATCGGCATCGGCATCAGGAAACAGCCACAGATCTCGGTCCCGCCGGAGATGTTGATGATCGGCGTTTCCCCGCCGCCGACCTGGTGGTAGAACCACTCCCATGATTCGGGGTCCCAGGGCTCGCCGGTCGATCCCAACAGCCGCAGCGAGGAGAGGTCGTATCCCTCAGCCCACTCGTCACCGTGTTTACGCAACGCCCGGATGGCCGTCGGCGAGATGCCGAACTGGGTGAGCTTGTGCCGATCGATCATCTCCCAATACCGATCAGGTTCGGGGTGATCGGGCGCGCCCTCGTACATGAAGACCGTGCCGCCGAAAGTGTGGTTACCGATCAGCGTCCACGGTCCCATCATCCAGCCGATGTCGGACACCCAAAAGAAGCGATCCCCTGGCTTCTGATCAAACCCGAAATGGATCTCCTTTGCACACTGGATCAGCTGGCCGGCATGGGTCTGGACGATCCCCTTCGGTCGACCGGTCGTTCCCGAGGAGTACAACAGCATCGAGGGATGATCGGCGGGCAGTTCGTGGGTCTCGAAGGTGTCATCCTGACGCTTGACGGCCTCATCCCACCAAATATCGCGCTCCTCGTGCCATGGCAGGCCGTCCGAGCCGGCGTCAAGCCCGAGGCGGTCATAGATGATCGTCTGTTCGACGTGGCCGGCTTGTTCGATCGCCGCGTCGGCGGTCGCTTTGAGATGGACCTCATCCCCCCGACGGTAGAACCCATCGCCGGTGAACAGAACCCGACATTCGGAGGCCTCGATCCGGGTGGCCACCGCATCAGTCCCAAATCCTGAAAAGATCGGAACGGCGATCGCGCCGAGCTTGAGACAGCCGTAGACGATAGAGATCACTTCCGGTACCATCGGCATATACAGGCCGACAGTATCGCCCTCGACGATCCCCTGGGCTCCGAGGGCGTTGGCGACCTGGTTGGCCTCGCGCTGGAGCTCGTGGAACGTCAGTTCACGGATACCGCCAGGTTCACCTTCCCAGATGCAAGCGACCTTGTTCCGGGTGGCCGATTCGACAGCAGCGTGTCGATCGACAACGTTGTGAGCGATGTTGATCGTCCCATCGACGTACCAATCGCTGAACTGCGGACCATCGGTGTCGTCCCGGATCGTTTCGTAACCCTGGTAGAAGTCGATGCCGAGATACTCGACCAGTTCGTCCCAGAACCACTCGGTGTCGCCGGTCGTTCGCTCGATCAGTTCGTCGTAGTCATCGATGTCGTACTCCTGCATAAACTGCCAGACGTTCGTCGACTCGACGAATTCCTGAGAGGGTTCATGGACGATCCGATCCACGTCCTCGAGCGTGTCCATGTGAATATCTCCCGAACGCTGGACAAAGTAGTTTACTCAGGTCGGCGCAGTCCGATCGAACACCGAATCGGATCGACAGCTGGGATCGGGTCGCGCGTAAACCCTTTTTTCCCCCGCGCCTCACCTTTCAAATGTCATGTACGTCCGGGCCGCCAGAAATCGAGACGAGGTATGGCTCCTCGATCATATCGAGGAGATGAACCTGGACGAGGCGGCCTTCCGATCGCGGGACTACGTCATCGCGATCGACGAGGAGACCAACGAACGAGCCGGGTTCGGCCGGATCCGGATCCATAAGATCGACGACGGGGAACTCTGTGAACTCACCAGCCTCGGCGTCCTCGAAGGCTGGCGTGGCCAGGGCGTCGGAGCCCACGTCGTCGAACGACTCGTTCAGAACGCCCGAGACGAGAACTTCGAGGAGCTATACGCCCTGGTCGGGCAACCGGAGTATCTCGAGCAGTTCGGCTTCGAACGGATCGAGGAGGTACAGCTCCCGGAGAAACTACGCGACCGGCTCTCGACGAAACGGGAGACGATCGAACCGGACGCAGTACCGCTCCGACTCGATACGAGCCGGTTCAGGATGCCGGAACAGAGGCGGGAAGCATTCAAGCGTGCCGGCGCTGACGATCCGGTCAACGAGCCTGACGAGGAAGAGGACGAGACCGCCGAGGATTTCGGGATCGATCCCGATCAGGCGACCTACAAGTACGATACTGGCGATTGAACATCCTCCGGCCGACCAGTCGACGATCCTGCTATGCCTCGTGGGAGGTCGGTTCGTAAGGTCGAAAGGAGAGGCCGCTTCGTTCCCCGCATTGCTTCTTGAGAACGGGGACTTAGCCTTGAAAAAGTTAAACCCGTGGGTCCCTTCGGGCCGGCCATGTTCGACGAGGACGATCTCCGCGAGATCCGCGAGGAAACGGAGCGATGGGAGGCGGAGACCCGTGGGCCGACGGTCGATCGGTTCGGGGAGCGTCAAGCGACGTTCACGACCGATACCGAAGGCCAGGAGGTCGATCCCCTCTATACGCCGGCCGATGTCGCCGATCTCGAGTACGATACCGACCTGGGATTCCCCGGCGAGGAGCCGTTTACCCGTGGCGTGTATTCGACGATGTACCGCGGACGCCTCTGGACGATGCGCCAGTACGCCGGCTTCGGCACACCCGAGGAGACGAACGAACGCTATCATTACCTCCTGGAGAACGGTCAGACCGGCCTGTCGATGGCCTTTGATCTCCCGACCCAGATGGGGTACGACTCCGATAGCGCGATGGCCGAAGGCGAGGTCGGCAAGTCCGGCGTCGCGATCGATACCCTTCGTGATATGGAGACGGTCTTCGAGGGGATTCCGCTGGATGAGGTCTCGACCAGCATGACGATCAACGCGCCGGCATCGATCCTGCTGGCTATGTACATCGCCGTCGGGGACCGTCAGGGCGTCGATCGCAGCGAACTCCGCGGG
>JBDGPX010000043.1:0-14614 GCA_042219475.1 Halobacteriales archaeon | reverse complement strand
GCTCGCGTCCGTCGATATCGATCCGGAGGGTCAAGATGCCGTCATCGTCGGCCGATCGATGATCGTCGGCAAGCCGATGGCGAACCTCCTGATCCAAAAACAGGCCGGCGGCAACGCGACGGTAACCGTCTGTCATTCGCGGACCCAGGATCTGGCCATCAAGACTCGCGATGCCGACATCCTCGTGGCCGCCGTTGGATCGCCGGAATTTATCGACGGTTCGATGCTCACGGACGGCGTCACCGTTATCGATGTCGGGATCAATCGCATCGAAGCCGATACCGAATCGGGCTACGAACTCGTCGGCGATGTCGAGTATGAAAGCGCCGCTGAGAAAGCCGCCCATATCACGCCCGTTCCTGGCGGTGTCGGGCCGATGACCCGAGCGATGCTGTTGTACAACACCGTTTCGGCCGCGAGTCAGCGGGCGTCGGTTAGTGTCGATCTCCCCTGAGACGTATGGAGTGGCGGTCCCGGGTCCTGCCACCGCCTCAAGCGAGGTCGGCCAGTCGCTCGTCCGCCCGACTAAGGGCCGCCGTATCGCCCTCAGCCATGGCGGTGGCGAGTTCCCGGGCCGCCGTGATCAGACGCTCGGCGTCCCCCGGTGTGATGTCGCCATCGAGCGCTTCGATGCGTTTGACGTGATCGTTGAGCTGATCGAGGGTGGGCCGGACCGGAGCGGTTGTTTCGTGTGCCTCCAGCCACTCGACGAGATCGCGGCGATACGTCGCCACCGCCTCGGCGACTGCCAGTCCTCGCGCTGGCGTTAGCGACTCCGGAACCTCCGTCGCATCCGGTCGTTTCCCGTCATCGGCTGAGGCAAGCAACGACAGGAAGTACGCCGCCTCGGTGTCGTCGACCGTGAGGGCGCGATGGATCGTCGCGGCGACGTGTTCCAGTTCACAGGCTGCTAAGAATGTCTCGTCGAGAGGGGCGAGTTCACCGGCGGTGATGAAGCCACGCCGGTTGACGTACCGTCGGGCGGCCGTCTCCGCGTCCCGAGCGGTCTCCTCGAGCGGCCGATGATCGATACCGGAACGGGCGTCGGATAGTTCGAGCGTCACCGACGAGGCGGTGTGTTGTTTGGGACTGTCCTCGACGCTGACGCTACGCATTCCCCCACAGGCCGGGCAGGCGAGTTCGCCGGTTTCGTAGTAGGACCAGCGGTTGCCACAGGCAACACACTCCCGATGCCCACGGATCTCCATAAGCGGGCGTTGTTCCGGGAGCGGCGGAAAAAAGATCGTCGGTCACTTCGATCGCTGGCGGATGGGATCTCGATATTCTTTCATCGTTAACAGCGTATTCCGGATATGCGCCGGGGTTCGCGGGCTCTTGCTCACGAAACTCTCCGGCTGTCACTGCCGTGAGTTGCCGGTTGTCGTCGTGGTTGGTGGCTGAGTCCACGAACAGACGCCTGAACAGGCATGTCAGCTGCACGAATCACGATGGATCGCTGACTACCACATTAGAACCCGACGGAGGGGCCGCCCTGAAATCCCTCCCATCGATGAATAACTTCGAGGCCCACCGATTGAGTGTCTCGCACACCCGATTGTTGTCGGGTGGCCGGATGCTTTCGGCGACGGGCTCGATCGATTCGGCAACGCGATCCGGCAGGATCTCAGCCGAGATCCCCGTCAATGAATCGCATACCCAGACGGACCCGGACCCGGGGCGTTCTTGATGGTGGCGAACCGACGGTCGGGTATGCGTGACGAGGCGGAAATCAGGGAACAATACGAATTCCTCAAAGAGCACCTCGATGACGAGGACATGAACCACGAAGGCGTTCGTCAGATGTTCACGTACTACAAACGAGCGCTCGGCTGGGTTTTAGAGGAGGAGTACATCTAACGGCTAAAATCTCCGACACCTGCAATCGCCACCCCCGTCGGTAGGTTTAAGTCTACTCCCAAAATACCATCGTGTGACGCTTCGCTTGGAGGGCCGAAGCGTCAGCGGGGACCAATTCAGGGCGGCAGCGGAGCGCGGTTTTCCCGCGCTTCGCTTCCTTTTCCATGGCTGAAACGTGGAGCGACAGCTCAGATGCCTCATCTCCAGTTCGATACGACCGTCGAGTGCTCGCCCAACAGCCGCCGATCGTTTATCGAGACGGTCGCTGATTTGTTCGCCCAACACATGGATACCGGCACCGACCACATCGCGGTGACGTTCCGGTCCCATGACGCCGGCGCGATGTGGATCGGCCGGAGTGTTGACGGTCCAGTGCTCGTTTTGGATGCCGATATCCGGCGAGGCCGTTCGTTCGATCGTCGCCGATCGTTTGGCCTGGCAGTCATGGATCAAGCGATCGAGCGGTTCGGGATTCCAGAGCCGAATCTGAAGGTAACGTTCACTGAACACGACGGCAACCAGATGATGGGCTACGATCGGATCGGGACACCGTGGACTGATGATGAGGCGGTCGAGGAGTAGTTGATCTCAAATAGTTGTTAAGTCTGCCGCCGGATGGATCTATCGATGAAGCCGTTGGATCGATTACTAATAGGATCTGCTCGATAATGTTATCGGCATTGATCGTATGTCGTTGAATTGGCACGATCGGTCGACTAGTGCCCTATGGACACCCATCAATTGGCGAACATGTTTTCTCTGTTTTGAGGATGATCCGTAATGTGTGTTGGTCGGTAAACTTTTGAAATTCCGTCAAAATATTAATCTGTAAGTCGTCCAATATGCACGATTTGACAGGATTCCAGCGCGACATGTTATACGTGATCGCTGGTACTGAGGACCCCCACGGCCTTGCGATCAAACAGGACCTCGAAGAGTATTACCAGAAGGAAATCCATCACGGCCGACTATATCCGAATCTCGATACGTTGGTCGAAAAAGGACTCGTCGAGAAAGGCCAACGCGATCGTCGCACCAACATCTATCGACTCACTCGTCGTGGTGAGCGTGAGATCGAGGCCCGCCGCGAGTGGGAAGCCGATTATATCGATCTCGCCCCGAACCCGGATGCCGACTCTGAGACCGACACTGGATGAGGTAGTGTGTCGCCCCGATCTGACCTATCTCGTCAGCTTATCGCATGGCTACGTGGACTGTGGCCCCTCGCTGTCGCCGGATGGTTCTGTCACGTCGCTGCCCTCGTTTTTTGCGACGTTATCGGTCCCCGTCGCTGGTGACGCTCCGGACGGATGAGAGATCGAGCCGGGGTCGATCGCCACGGGCGTGATCGATCGACCGGACAGCAGTTCCGGTAACACCAATTTCGCGAACTGGACGATCAATACCAGGAGCATCGGCCCAAGGAAGATACCGTACCAGCCGAACAACAGTGGGCCGAAAATATACGCGATCATTACCATCCCGATGTGGAGTGATCGGCCGGAGACGTACGGCCGCAACACCAGATCGGGGATCGTATCGACGATCAGAAAAGAGACCGCCGCAAAGAGTGCCGGAAACCAGAATAGCCGTGGATCCCCAACCATCATGGCCCGTACGCCGAGGTAGAGCGCCGCCGGAAAATAGACCAATTTCATCCCGACGATCGGGATGAGGCTCGCCGCTCCTGCCAACAACCCCAGCAGGGACGGATACGGGATCCCAGCGCCCGTTGGAGCAGCAAGGTTGAGGATGTTATAAGCAATCGCTCCGATGGAACCGGTCATCACCGCGTTCAGGATGTTGCCGAAGAAGATATTGTGATAGTCCCGGTCGACGGCGTCGAGATAGGTTTCGACGATACCGGCCTCGTCGGTGAAGCGCCGCCGGAACCAGCGTGACAGTCGATGACCGTCTCGAAGCAGGTAGAACGCGATCGCGATCATCACGAACAGATGTAACGCCGCGGTCCCGATGAACCCGAGATAGGTGCTTGTCTGCTCGATCGCGTCCCTGAAGATCGCCATACCACTCGGATCGGCGAACAGCTCGTCGGGAGACTGTGGAATCGTGGAGACGTTGATGTAGGGCTGGATCGCTCCCTCGAGCTGCCCGAGGTCAGTTCGTGTCATCAGACGAGTGGTCTCCTGCAGGCCGATTGCAACCGTATACGCCAGCAACAGGATGACCGGGAGCGCTATCAATAACAGGGCGGTGACGGCGGCCAGACTCGCCGGGCGGATCCGTCCTCGAAGTCGCTTGTACAGTGGCCGCGTCGCATAGTAAATGAAGACGCCGAACACGAACGTCCCGATAAATGAATAGACGACGAATCCGAGTGCGCCAAAGAGCGCCCCGCCGAGCAACCACCAGCCGAGGGTTGTCCGGTCATACTCCCAAGGGGGCGCCATGGAAGGAGACGGCGACGGGACGGCGCAAAAAAGTTGCGTACCGCCAACGGGGCGCTCCGGGTCATCCCTGCCATCGGAGCTAGCGAATTGTTTACAGTCCCTCACGACGACCCTCCGCGCATGGATCGAGAGACTGCCGAACCATCGGTCACGACGTTCCCGGCCGAACGAGCGAAAGCGTGGTCGGATTACCACCACGAATTCACCGCGACTTCAACGTACGTTTATGATTTCGTCTGGGACATCACCGAAGACGCCGAAGGCCCGTTCTGTACCGATGTTGACGGCAATGTCTTGCTGGACTTCACGAGCCACGTCGCCGCCGCGCCGCTTGGCTACAACAATCCGAAAATCATGGATCGATTCGAGGAATTCGATCTGATCGATCCCCTCAAGATCGCCGGTCAGGACTTCTATATGGGATCCGGACCGGACCCGACCGATCCCGAGATTCCGGGGTCGAGTCACCTCATGGAGCGGCTGACCGATGCAACTGCGGCGTATGGCCTCGATACGGTCTTTCTTTCGAACTCCGGGGCTGAAGCCGTCGAGAACGCGATCAAGATCTGCTATGACGACCGCGACGGCGCGAAATACGCGATCACGTTCGACGGCGCATTTCACGGCCGGACCCTCGGCGCACTGTCGCTCAACCGATCGAAGGCCGTCCACCGGAAGCAGTATCCGGAAATCGCGGGGGTCCACGATATGCCGTTCTGTCGGGATGACGGGTGTAGCCCGGCAACGTGTAGCTGTGGATTCTTCCCGGATTCAAACGGCGTCTCCCGGTTGCGTTCGAAACTCGATCCCGGCATGGGCCACATCGATCCCGATGATGTCGCCTACGTCATCGTCGAACCGATTCAGGGCGAAGGCGGCTATCAGTTCCCTAGCGATGCGTTCATGGAAGAACTCGCCGCGATCACGACCGAACACGACATCCCGCTGATCGCCGATGAGATTCAGGCCGGTCTCGGCCGAACTGGGGAGATGTGGGGCTCGGATCATTACGCGATCGAACCCGATGTCATCACTTGTGCGAAGGGTCTGCGGGTCGGGGCGACGGTCGGCAGCCGGGAGATCTTCCCCGAAGAACGGGGGCGGATCTCCTCGACGTGGGGGGCCGGCGATATCGTCTCCTCGATGCTGGGCGTCTTCACCCTCGACGCGGTCGAGGAGTACGACCTCATGGACAACGCCACCGAGCGGGGCGCACAGCTGATGGATCGGCTGCGTGATGAGACGCCGGAGTTCGCCATCGATGTCCGGGGGAAGGGCCTCATGGTTGCGGTCGAATTCGATACCAAAGACAGACGGGAAGCCGTGCTCCAGGCGGCTCTCAAGCAGGGGCTGCTCACTCTGGGGTGTGGGTACAAGACGCTCCGGTTGTTGCCACCGCTGGATGTGACTGAGCGGGAGATCGATCTCGCCGTCGATCTGCTGTTGGAATCGTTCGAGGATCCGGATGTCCGGACGCCGAAGATGTCGGCGGCGGCCGGTGACGAGGTCTCCTGATCGCCCATTGAGTCGAGTCTACCTTCCATTCGCTTCGCTGGTTATACCACGATACCTTGAGCAGTTGTTTTACCGCTGTGATTCATCCTATTGCAGCAATTTCTGGCGATCGGGTGAAAGGCTTAGGCCGCTGTAGCCCCTCTTTCTCAACAGAACGGTGATACCGCGGACAGCTCCGCGGTAACCACACGTGACTGTTATGACGCACACCCGAAATCCATCCGCGTCACCGACAAAGCATGCCCTTGCGCCGGATCTCACCGCGCTCGACGACCGGTCGGTTCGTGCCTGGACCGAGCGGATGGCCGTCACACAACTCGAGGACGGCCGCTATACGGTCGAGAGTCAGAGCGGCGCTACCTACATCGTCGATCTGACTGACGGTCGGTGTACCTGTCCCGATCACGTCATCCGCGATGCACGGTGCAAGCATCTCCGACGTGTGGCGATCGAAATCAACGAAGGCCAGCTCCCACCGCCGAAAAAACGGGCCCGACGCTGTGCTGTCTGCGGTATGGAGGCGTTCGTTGCGCCGGCGGCATCCCCGTCGCTGTGTCGAACGTGCCGGATCGAGCCCGGTGAACTCGTGTGGGACCGCGAAACGGAGGATCTACTGCGTGTCGCAGCGGTCACCGACCGGGCAGCCGAGGAGGTTCATGTTCCCGAAACCGAACAGACCGTCGCGGAGTATCCCACGAACGCGGCCTACGATCCCACTGATCCAGTCGTCAAGGCGTTCTACCCGGGCGAAGGGTCATCCGGTGAGCGACGGCTGTATCACTATCCGATCTCGCGGCTCGTCTCGACCCACGCTGAGGAGACGGCCGACTACGGCTCCGACCGACCGCTGTCCTCCGTCCGGGATTGAGAGGTGACATCCTCCGCGCCGTAGCAGCGTTTCCATAGGTGAATTAAGATAGCGTTTAGTCCGTGGCATCGTTGGGGAAGTATATGCCCGATCTGTCACGGCTCGATTCGTATCTTGAAGACGAAGGCGTCGATGGGTATCTCATCGATGCTGCCGGTGATGTCGCCGATCAGCGGTACCTCTCCGGATTCGGGGCCCCTGATCCGTACCTGACGCTATATACGCCCGACGCGCTCTGGCTGTTGGTGTCCGGCCTAGAATTCAACCGGGCTCGGGAGACGAGTGATGCCGATACTGTCAAGCGATATGCGAACTACGATTACATCGAGCTCCGGGAGGAACTGGGCCAGACCGAGGCCCGCCGGGAGCTCGTCGCGTCCTTTCTTGGCGATGCCGATATCGATTCAGTCAGCGTCCCCAAGCGATTCCCGGTCGATACGGCGGACGGTCTCAGAGAGCGCGGTCTCACGGTTGAACCCGAATCCGAGGAGATCCTTTCCGAGATCAGGGCGAGCAAGACCGACGAGGAGATCGAACGGATCAACACCGCCCAATCCGCCAACGAAGAGGCGATGGCCGCTGCCGAGGAGCTCATCGCCGCCGCGACGATCAACGACGACATCCTCGTATTAAACGGCGATCCCCTTACCGCCGAACGCATCAAAGAGAAGATCGAGGTGACGTTGTTGCGGCACGGCTGTGCCCTCGATGAAACGATCGTCGCAGGGGGCAAACAGGGGGCCGATCCCCACGAACGGGGCCATGGCCCGCTGCCCGCCCATGAGCCGATCGTGATCGACATCTTTCCACAGGACAAGACCTCGAAATACCACGCCGACATGACGCGGACCTTTCTCCGCGGTGAACCGAGCGAAGCGGTCATCGACCGGTTCGAACACACCAACGAGGCGTTGGCGGCCGCACTCGATACCATCGAGCCTGGTGTGACCGGCGAGGCCGTCCACGACGCCGCCTGTACAGTCTATGAAGATGCGGGATATCCGACCCTTCGATCGGATCCGGATACCGAAACGGGGTTCATCCATAGTACCGGTCACGGGGTAGGTCTCGAAGTCCATGAGCTCCCGCGACTCGCTCCCGGTGGAGAGGAGCTCGAACCCGGGCACGTCGTGACGGTCGAACCCGGGCTCTATCACCCGGACCACGGTGGGATCAGGACTGAGGATCTCGTAATCGTGACCGATGACGGCTACCGCAACCTGACCGAGTATCACAAGCACCTGATAATCGAATAGTCGTCGGTTCTGATCTCGCTTCAAACGCTTACTGTACGAATCCTCTCGTGATGTCCGAATCGGGCGGTACAATTGAGGATATCGGTTATCGTCGGTGTCTTCGGCGTGATGTTCATGGACGATTGACCACATCGAACGAACGGCTTTTGACACCACGACGGGTACCGTCTACCAGCATATGGAGACGGTGATCATCGGGGCGGGCGCGATCGGCCGATGGTTCGCTGAGACGGTCGATATCCCGGCAACATTCGTGGATGTCGATGCTTCGACGGCGAGGGATGCGGCGGCTGCCGTAGACGGTGAGGTGGCCGATCCCGGTACCGACCGTTCGTTCGAGCTGGTCGTCATCGCCGTCCCGATGTCCGTAGTCACGGAGACGATCGAGACATACGCCCCGAATGCGACCGAAGCGATCGTCGACCTCTCGGGGGTGATGGCCGAACCAGTGGCGACGATGGCCGACGTCGCCCCGGACCGGGAGCGTGCCAGCCTCCATCCACTCTTCGCCCCCGTGAACGCGCCCGGACGGATCGCCGTCGTCACCGATCATCCGGGGCCGATCGTCGAGACGGTCTCCGAACGGCTAACAGCGGCGGGTAACACCCTCTTCGAGACCACCCCGGATACCCACGATCAAGCCATGGAGACGATCCAGGCCCGAGCACATGCGGCCATCCTCGCGTTTGCACTCGCGGCGGAGGAGGTTCCGGAACCGTTCGGGACGCCGATTTACGATGAACTTCGGGAGCTCGTAGCCGACGTCACTGGTGGGACGCCACGGGTCTACGCCGACATCCAATCGACCTTCTCCGGAGCCGAAGACGTCGCGTCGGCCGCCGAACGCATCGCAGAGGCCGATCAGGAGACATTCGAACGCCTGTATCGCGAGGCCGGCCAGCTGGTCCGGTGAACCAGTATGTCAGGGTCACAGCGAGAATCGATCCGTGAGAACGCCCAATACCTCCGACACGTCCGTCCGATCGATCCCGAGGAGCTCACCGAGTACGTCGAGGGTCATCCCCATCCGGCCGTTATCAGGGAGACGCTTCGCGATCTGGCGACGGAGCTGGAGCTGTTCGAACGACCGGATGGGACGTTCGTCCCGGTGCCCGAGGCACCGTTCGATCCGGACTTCGGCGGTGTCGATCAGTTCCCATCGGCCTACGCCGATCTGTTCCTCGACCAATTGACCGATCGATACGGCCTCGAGTGGTACGACGGCGAGAGTGGCGACCGACTCCGGACTACGATCCGCCGGCTCAAAGAGAAGTATTATCGTCAGCGAAACATCGAGTACGATGTCGACGTCGTCTATGGCTATGGCATCTATCATTTGCCGGATTACTACGCGGCGATACAGTACGTCCTTGCGGAGTTGGCGTCGATGGCACTCCTGTCTCGAACCGCCCGCGTTCTCGATGTCGGCGCCGGTGTCGGCGGGCCTGCGCTCGGCCTCGCGGATTTCTACGCCGGTGACACCAGCGTGGAGTATCACGCGATCGAACCCAGCCCTGCGACTGACCTGTTGGAAATGCTGCTCGATGCCACCGATCGGAACTTCCGCCCGACGATCCACGAGACGACCGCCGAAGCGTTCGATCCCGGGGCGACCGGTCCGTTCGATCTGATCCTCTTTGCCAACGTCTTGAGTGAACTCGCTGATCCGGTTGCGATCGCCGATCGGTATGCCGACCATCTGACTGCAGACGGCGCACTCATCGCTATCGCCCCAGCCGATCGCAATACGAGTCTGCAGCTCCGGGAAGTCGAACGATCGGTTGCGGGCGATGGCGTGAGCGTGTTTGCCCCAACGGTTCGGTTCTGGCCCGATCACGCCCCGACCGATACGTGTTGGTCATTCGACGTCAAACCCGATCTCGATCCACCGGTTTTCCAGCAACAACTCGATGCAGCCGGTGGCGATACCGGGGAATTCCTCAACGTCGATGTCCAGTACTCGTATTCGATCCTCCGACCCGATGGTCGCCGCAAACACGATCTCACGCTCGATCCTGAACGGTTTGCGAAGTTCGCCGAAATGGAACGCCACGTCACCGAGCGGATCGACTGTGTCGCCTGCAAGCTCAGCCATGATCTCGGAAGCGACCACCCCGTATATCGGATCAGCGATGGTTCCGAATCGACGGCTCATTTCGCGGTGCTGACCCGCGAAACTGGCTTGAATCGAGTGCTACGGACGGCCGACTACGGGACGGTACTTCGATTCGAATCGGTGCTTGCGCTTTGGAACGACGACGAGGGGGCATACAACCTGGTCGTCGATGAGGAAACGGTCGTCGATCTCCTGTCCGATTAACCCGGGCGTATTCAGGCAGCCACGTCATCTCGCCGGAGGTCGATCGATTGGGATGTGTTTTTGGGCCCGCGGGGAATGGCTGGGATATGGATATCCTGCTGACCAACGATGACGGCATCGAGAGCACGGGTCTCGAAGTGCTCTATGAGGTACTCGAGGAGATCGGTGATGTCACTGTCGTTGCGCCGGCAACCGACCAGAGCGCGATCGGTCGGGCTATCTCGAGCGAGGTGGCCGTCGAGGAACACGAACTCGGGTACACGATCGACGGAACGCCGGCGGACTGTGTCGTCGCCGGGCTCGAGGCCATCGGGCCGTATCCCGACCTCGTCATCGCTGGCTGCAACCAGGGTGCCAACCTCGGTGCATACGTTCTCGGTCGGTCAGGGACGGTTAGCGCCGCGGTTGAAGCCGCGTTTTTTGACGTCCCTGCCATCGCCGTCTCTCTCTACATCCCGATCGGCGACTATGAGTACGAGGATGTCGCCCACGAGCCCTCGTTTTACGACAACGCCGTCAGAGCCAGCCGATATCTCGCCGATCACGCGATGGGTGCCGGCGTCTTTGAACAGGCTGACTATCTGAATGTCAATGCACCCATTCCTGGCGATGAGCCAGCTCCCATGCGGATCACGCGGCCCTCCCACAGCTACGAGATGGCTGCCACCCACGAGGCCGACGGTACGATCACGCTGACCGATCAGATCTGGGAACTCATGCGGACCGATGAGATCGATGAACCCACCGGAACTGACCGCCGGGCAATCCTCGATGGGGAGGTCAGTGTTTCACCGCTTACGGCGCCACATACGACCGAGCATCATGAAGCGCTTGATGCACTCGCGGAAACGTATCTCGCCTGATCTGACGCGATCCTTGGATCGACGACTCCCATCAGCGTTTGTCACGTTGTTCGACCTTGTTCAACTCGATCAGGAGCCGAAAGATCGCCTTGACGAGATTGGCGTCGACGTCGAACTGGCTGGCATTTTCGCCCGCTCGATCCATGACCCGCTGTTCCTGTTCCTCGTCGGTCGTCGGGAGCCCTTGTTCGGCCTTGACCTCAGCGATCGCCTCGGCGACATAGGTCCGTTGGGCGATCAGCTCGACGATCTCTTGGTCGATCGTCTGGATTTCCTCACGGAGCTCCGCGAGGGTCATTTCATCTGTGCGCCGTCGGTTTGAGTCGTCGTCATCCATGTTGTTCCCTCCCGGCATTGCCAGGTCGATTCGATCGGTTCGAGAGCAGTTGGTGGGCCAATCGCAGTGACGCTGGGGCCGGTTCCCGACAGCGAGACGCCATTCGCATGGGGTAATGCCTCCATGAGTGGCTCGGCCGAGAATCCAAGCGCGGCACAGAAGGCAAAGCCGTTGATCGTCATCGCGTGGGCATAGTGGCCTTCCAGCGCTGTCTCGGCGATGAATTCCGCAAGCGATGTCAACCGCTCACAGCGATCGACGTCCGCTTGGGCACTATAGGCCCGTTCCGGTGGGGTCCACACGAGGACATCCCACTCGACACTGTCGTGTGCCAAGAGCGCATCGTTCGTATTATCCGTCACCGTGATGCCGCCAAGCATGCTCGCGCTGGCGTCGTCGAACGCACCGGTGATCGTCACGCCAACGTCCCGGGCGGCCTTGACGCCGATCCGAGCCGCGTCAGCACGATCGATCGCACCGCCCGATCCTACTGCTACGCCGAGTGCATCGAGTGTCGCCAAGACGACGGCGTTCGCGGCGGCGCTGGAACTCTTCAAGCCAGCCGCCATCGGGATCTCGCTTTCGGTTCGGACACTTCCTCCGTATGCCGTCTCGGCGAACCGCTCGACGACCAGCTCCACGCAGCGTTCGATGAGTCGTGTATCCGCGTCCGGATCCTCGGCGATATCGCCGTCGATCGACGTGCTATCCGTTAGCGTGACCGTCGCGGTGGTGTAGGCGTCGATGGCAAAGGCGGCGCCTTTCCCGCATGCAAGGGCGTTCAAAATAGTGCCCGCGGCCGGGGCCCGTGCGTGGCCCTCCATGTGAGTGAGCACTGTCCGAGGACGTATATACGCCTACCGGTCGCTATCGACGGTGATCCAGCGGAAACCATGGGGTATCGATACTCCTGGATCGGCGTCTGACGTATGTCATGCGCATGTCAGACGCATCGCCGTAGTTGGATTGTCGTGTTTTCTCGATCAATTCCTCCAGCAGAAACCCCCATTTCGGCTGGAGATGACTGAAGCTTGGATTCGGTCGGATGGATCGATGGTGGATACCATGGAAATCCGTGGTACGGTTATTGGTGGATACGAACTTTTCTATATGTGTGTTCCTTGGTACCGATGTGCGATACTGGGCCCAGCTTGGATCAACGGGCGATCGGGTACGGAGGATGGCTTGTAGATGACCGAACGAGATCCGATCGATCGTGATGCGTTCGAGGCGTTACTCGCCGATCTGTCACACGCTGAACTGATCCGGTTCGTCAAATCGCTCTGGACCGAAGCTGGTCGGTCTGTCGATCAATCGGGGGCGGTCCTCGAGGTCACACATGCCTCATCGGAGACCACGTTCCGTCGCGTATTGGTAGCAGATGCCTCGGTCGAGGGGATCGGCGATGTCGATTTGACGCCGATTGACGCTATCGTTTCCGTTTACCCGTCGCGTACACAGGTCGAGTTTGAAGCGAACGACATCGACATCATCGATGCGGAGGATCTCTACAGCGAGGCGCTCTACGCTATCGATACTGAGACGACCAACGCCATCTTTCGATCCTTTTTCGATCGTCCGATCCGGGTCCCAGAGCGATCCGATCCGAGTACCTTGCCATCTCCGGCGGAGACCGAAACCGGCGCCGGCTGGGAATTTCGTTCCAACGACACGGCCGAGGCAACCGAACCCGATCAGGCATCGGGATCGGCTGTCCAGACAGGACCGACAGATTCCAAGCGGGGCGACCGATCGTGGCGACGGGCGATGCTCGGCGGGTTCGTTGTTCTCGGACTTTTTGTTGTCGGTCTCGGATTGGGCGTGGTCCCTGGTTCCGGTCCATCGGCACCGATCGACGGCCCGATGCAATCGGTGGCGGTTCCCGATACCGATCGAGCAGTCGGTGATGAGGGTCCGTTTCGTGTTCCCGATCGGGAGACCGAGAACGATCGGCAATCACCGACGGCATATTCGAGTGAGACCTCGATGTCACCGACTGTGACAGCGACGACGGTTGAGGTGACGGTGACTCCTACGCCCGCCGTCGTCTCACAACCCGTCCAGCAGCCGCGGTTTGCGAAGTTACGACCGACGTGTGACCGGCCGCCACGGCTGGTGGTCGCCATTCAGATCGGGGCCCTCAGGACCAACAACGCCACCACGAACGACGGCATTTACACGACGTGGCAGTTCGCTTCACCCAGGAACAAGGAGATCACCGGACCATACAGCAATTTCGTCGACATCGTCACGGGTGAGACCTACGCCCCGCTTTTGAATCATGCGCGGGTGACCTACAATCCGATCGAGATCTCCGACGGCCTTGCGACCCAGCCGCTTGTGGTCACAGACGCCAATGGCACCCAGCACGGTTACGAATGGGTCCTCGTGAAACAGCAAGGGCCACAATACGAAGGTTGTTGGATGACCGACGGGGTGAGACCGGTCAACGCGAGCCGCGTCCTCGGTACTTCCTGATCGTCGGCCTTACAACCGGTGGACAGTCACGTCGATCGCATCGCCATCGACCGTCGCCGACATCATCGAGGCCCGTGTGGCCGGTGGGGCACCGGTGACGCTTCCGGGATTGAGGATCCTGATCCCATCAACGACGGTATCGAGGAGTTCATGCGTGTGGCCCGCAATCCCGATGGCTGTCTCGTCAGCCTCGGACCGGACCGTCCGGGCGACCCGATCCTCATACCCGGTCGGATCGCCTGTCCCGTGTGCTACGACGAAAGTCACCTCCTCGATCGTAACCGTCGTCACGGCCGGTAGATTAAGCCCACGGGGGTCCATGTTTCCGTAGACGGCCGTCAGATTGCCCCCAGTCAATCGTCGAATCTCTTCAAGCGTCTCTCGGTTAGTGAAATCTCCGGCATGAATCGCATGATCGGCAGCCGCGATCCGGTCACGGAAGGATGCGGGAATATCATCCGCTCGCGTGGGAATATGCGTATCGCTGATGATGGCGAGCTGGTGCATTCTATCCCGATTTGGGCTGGTGCTCCAATAAGTCAGCCGGATCGATAACTGGTAGATATGTCATACTGAAACCGGACTTTCACTCCGAATAGGTTACTACTTCCTGTTCGATCGATACGCTGACAGCATGCGATACTCTCGCTGTCATTAGCTTGTGCGGTGCAGGGTGCTAAGCCCCCTCCCTCAACGGAGCGACCGAAGG
>JBDGPX010000003.1:0-14739 GCA_042219475.1 Halobacteriales archaeon | reverse complement strand
TCCCTTCCGGCCCGCTTTCTGTCACTCGATCGTTTGACTGATGAGCGATCGGTATCCACAGCGGCCGGGACGATTGGAGAAACTATCCGAGCAGACGGGCTGTCGATCGTCAGTACCGCGACGGGAGGTAAGCCAGCGCGATCAGCAACGCGGCGGCACTACCTCCGATGATCGTGATCCCCCAGAACCCGTTCATCCGTTCGTTGTAGCTGTCGATGACAGCCATCTCCTGTTGATAGGCCTGATGATTGCTCGTCAACTGAAGACGATCGGGCTGGGGGAAGTGAGCGACGTACGTTTGGCCCGCAATAGTGACGTTCGTGCCCTCACTGTCGGCGGAAATCGTGTTCTGTCGAGGGGCGGTCCACTCCAGCGTTACCGTGCTGTTGGAGATAGCCGCAACGGTAACGGTCTGGTTGTCATATTCGAAGGAGTCACCGACAGCGTACTCTCGGACGGCCGGATCACCGAACTCATCGATCAGATAGCGATCGAGTTCGACGAACGATTGATCCTCGCCCTCACCGACAACGACGTAGGTCGTATCATCGACTTCGGTCGTCGTGGTGTTCTCATCGATGACGTGATACTCGACGAGATAGAACGTCTCCGGCGAGGCGGTATCTCGGGTAATCACTCGGAATTCGGAGTCACCAACGGTAACGGTCGGGCCATCACCGGTCGCGTACTCCTCAGGTGTTCCTGTAAACGAGCGTGTCGTAACCTCCCAGGTGTCGGTATACTGCCCCGACTCATTGGTCCATGTGATCTCCGCTGAGCCATCGGATACCGTCGAGACGGTGTAAGTCGTACCCCCAGCCTGGAAGGTATCCCCCTGTTGATACACCGGAGCGTCGAGCGAGACATCCGGCTCCGCGGTCACGGCCGTGACCGAGAAAGCCCCAGCGGCCAGCACAATGAAAAAGGCAGCGTAGATCGCCGCTGCTCGTCGTTGCATACGCGAGGCGAGGATTGCCCGTCGTATAACGATTACTAACTCAGAGTCAAGGCCGATAGTGGATCCGACGCGATTACAGTGTTGTAGTGCCTGCGGATACCGTCGTCGGGGTGGCCAATCGAGTCAGGAAGGTGTCGTCCGAGGCTGTTCAGCCGGCGGTGCTTCAGGATCGGCCGGAGGTTGTGCAGGCGGGAGATGGAGGGAGACGATCGATCCTTGTGGTTCGTTCGAATCGAATCGGAGTTCACCATCGTAATAATCGGCCACCCATTTCACCAGCCACAATCCCAAGCCATCACCGTGTCTCGTCGGTTCCTCACGGTCGGTGAACAGGATCTCACGCTGATCGACCGGGATACCGGGGCCGTTGTCGGCGACTCGAATACAGATGTCGCCCGAGCTAGTCTCAACAGTGATCGACACTCGGGTATCGGTGTCGGTATCATCGTGTTCGACGGCGTTTTCAAGTAGGTTGATCAGAACCGATCGAACGATCGGATCAGTATCGACCCAGGCAGTCTCAGGGAGATCTGTCTCGAAGGTAGCGGTCGGATACGCCTGACGGACAGTAACGAGGCACTCCTCGACGAGGGTGGTGATCTCGACAGGGCCACGGTCGGTATCGGAGGTGAGCATGTCGATCTTACGGGCCGCTTCGCTGAGGCTGACGACCTCGTCGGCGGTCTGTTTGATCGTCTCGAGATCGTAGCGTTGCTCCCCGTCGATTTCCTCGGCCAGAAGTGAAGCGCGGCCGTGAATGACGTTCATCGAGTTGCGGATGTTATGCCGGAGGACACGGTTCATGACGTGGTTGCGCTGGGTGATCTCTCGCATCTCTCTGTGTTGTTCGCGAAGTCCGGTAACGACCCCAAGGAGGGCACCGATGACCGCACCGGTGGCGATCGTGATGACGAGAAGGCTGGGAACCAGCGATTCGGGCGGGAGATACGCCGAACCAAAGGCGACCACGAAACAGAACACCGCAGCGAGACCGAGGCCGAGGGCCGCCCACTGGGCGATGTTCCAGACGAACTGATCGGAGAAGTTGACATCAATTGATAAATAGCTAATGTATATGAGCGTTCCAAGCAACGCGAAGGTCGTCGAGGTCCCAATGAAGACGACCAGAACTGATTCCTGGGTGTACCAGACGTAGCCAAAGAGACTGGTGATTAATGCCAACCCGGCGCCAGCGAGATATCCCGCACCGAGCTCCCGCTTCGTCGGACGTGCCGGTGGCCACCAGTCGAGAAACATGAATGGTGCGTCTGTTGGCTCAGCTTACTAGTATTTATACTTTCAATCCACGTTATCACGATTGATAGCCGGTAGGCGGATTCAAGCGGCCGGTTTGGATCGCGAGATCGATCATCGGTCCCGTTCACGCCTCGGCTCCCGACAGCTTGACTTACGTCAGAACCATTCCGTCCGTGCCGGCAGAATTGATCATATTCACAACAAGTTAATGCGTCCGATCCAGAGGGTCGGTGGCCATATACACGGGACGAACCGAACGGCCGTGATGTCTCTGTGAGGCACACGAGACGAAAACCCACGTCGAGTTGCCACCGCGGGCGGTGCAGTTGCTGGCTGACACCGGTTCGATCGCCTGGCGCGACATCGTTGGGGCGGTTTCGCTTTATTTCTGTCACGATGACTGGTCACTGATCGTCGATCTCGTCACCGAGATGGGGATGAACCCATTGGATCGATGAAGTGCAGCTCGTGGAGGCCAAGCTCATCACGATGACGTTTAATGATCGCGATACCGAGATCGGTCCCGCTGACTAACCGGTCTCATCGGAGTCGCGTTGGCGATCGCCCCAGATCCGTTTCTCGGAAATCCGGACGGTGAGATCCCGTTCGATATGGATCTGACAGGACAACCGAGGATAGCCGAATCGTTCGGCCACCTGATCATGCCAGTGTTCGGGCGGATGTGTGCCGACCGTGATTTGTACGCCACAGGTCCCACACAGGCCACGGCCACCGCAGTTCAGTCGCTCGGTATAGCGCGTGTACGGCGACAGCCCGTGATCAAGCAGGAGTTCCCGAAGGTTCGTGCCGACGGGCGCGGTCAGGACGTGCTCATGGCCGCCCTCGACAACGGTGACGTAGACGAACTCACACCGATCGTCCGGCATCAATACCCCTGGTGGATGACTTCGTCGGCTGTGGCAGTCGCCGTCAACGTCGGATTATCGTGTACCCGAAGATCACGTCGAAACCAGACGATAGCGGTTTCGTCGGTCGAACCGCTCATTGAATTGATTGATGGATTGATACGTTATCAACAGCTCGATCGACCGAAACGTGCGGATTACGCAAGCGGATCGAACGCCGGCACTATCGTACCCTCCTCGGCGACGACTCGTCCGTGTTTGATGACATGTGTCCGGGTCGCCTGCCGGAGGATCGCCCACTGGGGCGACGGTTCATCGAGGACCACGATGTCGGCCAGATTCCCCTCCTCGATCCCGTAGTCATCGACGCCGAGCACGGCAGCCCCTTCGGTCGTGATGAGCTCCCAGAGCAACGCCAGCGCCGCGTTGGATTCGGACCATCGGTACTCATCCGAGAATCGCCAGTTACCATGGAGCTTCAACGAGATGAGCCGGGCGGCATCCAGGGAGTCGGCGTGACCATGCGGGATCACGAAATCGTAGTCATTGTCGGTGCCGTGACCGACATCGATGCCGCCGTCGAGCAACGGTCTGATCGGCATTGAACACCGAATGCTGTTGAAACACGTCACCACATCGAAATCGACCGCTGCCATCGTCTCGATGACATCATCGAGCCACCAATCGGGAAGCTGAGCGAGGGAAAAACCGTGGCTGATGGTCACCCGATCTTCATAATCATGCCGACGAGCGTGCTCGGCGATACGCCCGATGGTATACACGCCGATATACCCGCCGTCCTGGAGGTGAACGTCGATATCGATATCGTAGTCGGTCGCGACCGCAAACCACCGTTCGATGGTTCGTTCGATGTCGCCGTTCCGCGTCGCGGGATCGACACCGCCCAGAAGGATCGCGTCCCGGTCCGCGACGCGATCAAGCCCCAGTTCGATGGCGTCCCGGAGGGCGGTCTCGCCACCGTCGGTCAGGATGCCGCTGCCGGCCATGGGGACCAACTGGAGATCAACCACATCACTGAGCCGTTCACGGGCCCGAAGGCAGGCGGTCATCGTATCGGTCCCAATGACGTGATCAGCTCCCACATGGGTTCGGACATGGGTCGTGCCGGCTTCGACGGCCATCAGCACGTTCTCGATCGCACGCTCAGTGATCGTCTCAAGGGATGTCCGTTCGTAGTACTCATCGAAGAGGGCGTTGAATCCACGGGTCGCGAACGGGTCGTCGAGCCCCGCGGGGCGTCGGTCACCGGTGGCGGCAAACGCCCGATCGATGTGTTTGTGACAGTCGACGAAGCCCGGTGAGACGAGTCCGCCGTCGGCGTCGATCGTTTGTGTGCCCTCGTCGAGATCAGTACCGATCGTGGTGATACGGTCACCGTCGATACCGATGTCACAGACATCGTCACGCTGCTGGAGATAGCCGTTCTTGATCACGAGGTCGTGGGTTGGCATCGATCGATCACTCCGTGTGTCCGTGTCCCGCACACCCTGGATGCTTAACCTTGCCCTCCGTCCCACGGTAGCGGATGATCCGAGACACTCCCTGCAGCCGCCCGGAAGGATAGAGACAAAAAGGGTACTCAGCCTGAGTCATGAGCAAACAACGTGACTGACGAGGCTAGTCTGAGCGGCCGCCAAGTGGCATCACTCAGGAACGATCGAAGATGAACCCCCCATTCCGATCGGGCGGATTGGCTGACTCCTCCGAGGTCGGTTCGGATTCCGTCTCCGGAGGCGACGTAACGGTCGGCGGTTCGGAACCGGTCGGAGCTGGGTCGATCGAGCCATCCATGACCGGTGGTTCCGGTGTGTCGAACGCTGCCGTAAGGCCGCTCGGCCGCGATGCCGGGACGGTATCGACATCCTCACCAGTACTCCGGAAGGACTCCTGTGGAACCGTCTCCAGTTCCGCCCCCGTCGGATCGATCAGCCGGACGGTCGGAGCGAGAAGGAACGACGACAGTTCGTCCTCGGAACAGGCGACCGCGTAGGCGGTTTCGACGGTCGCCCCCCACGCCAAGGAGCACTCGAACTGAACGTGATCCGCCGACACCGACCAGCACTCGCCGTGATACTTCGGGTGAAACGCGATATCGTCGGCGGTGATTTCCTCCGGGAGCGGATCAAGCAGCGTGAGTCGGACGGGAACGGTCGTATAGAGGGAGATGAAAAACCGAATGAGTGGATGGGCGGTCGATTCGACATCGAAATATTTCCGGACGCGGAGAGTATCAGTGACAGTCTCGACCGTGTCACCGGTCATCATCTGATCATATCGCGTGAGGTAGCCGGATCGATTAAAAACCCCGGTTTGCCGACTCGGGATCACAAACGGATTCACCAGCACACGAAGAAAGGTATGTATTACCCGTTCGACGGGAAGTCTTTAAGACTCCCGCCCGCCCCAGCGGTGTGAGATGGTCGAGACAGCCCCAGACCGAGTCGAACTGCCCGAGCCCGGGCCGATGCTGCCGCCAGTGTCCGCGGTCGTCCTGGGCGTAAAGGGCGATGACCGGACGCCGGATGACCTCAGCGTCTGTTGGACCTTCGTCGTCGAAGGCGAACCACCACAGGTCGGCGTCACGGTAACCGAAGGCGAGACGCCGGGTGAGACACCACAGGTGGCGCTTGGCTTCCTTGAAGATCACGGCGAGTTCACACTGAACGTGCCCGAGGCACGCTGGGTGGAGGCGTTCGATGAGATTGACAGGTGCGCCGACGAGCGGGCTGATAAGTTCGAACGGACGGGACTGACACGGCTCCCCTCGGCGCGGATCGATGCACCCGGGATCCAGAAAGCACCCATCGTGTTGGAGTGTTCGGTTATCGAGTCATACTCGCTGCCGCCGACACGACGGTCCTTCCACGCTGATGTCGTTCGAACCACCGCACAGACGGGCGTGACCGACGAAGACGGTCGGCTGAACGCCGAGGCGCAGCCGATCTTCGGCATGACGGCCGGCAGCGGGGAGTTCTGGACGCTCGGCGAGAAAGTCGGACACATCGACATGACGGCCGGGATCGATCACATCCGGTACTGACCGGTGAACGCACGAGCCGACACCGGAACCGATACCACCGTCTTCGACCCACGATGACCATGGCCGACACCGATGAGATCGAAACCGGCGATCGATTCCGCCACATCTGGGGTAGCTACTACTGGGACACCGGGAGCATAACGGTCTGGAAGCTGCTGGTGACCGTCGGATCGTTGATCGTCTATCCACCCGTCGGTGTCTTCCTGTTCGTTTTCTTTTCGGTCATGGCGATCACGGCCGATCCTGGAGATCGCCTAGACGGCGAAGACTGACCCCCAGGTCGGCTACAGGTCGTCGAAGCGGTGAAAGACAAACCATGGACCGGCGTAAGTAGACAACATCTCGTCGCCGGTATCGTGCACGTTGTAATCGCTCTCTAGCTCCGAGTGCGGCGGGGCTGTTCATTGTTCATGTCATGGAATCGAGGCGTTGTCTGCGGTACGCCGTGATGCATGTCACCGCCGCCAGAACGATGGTGTGAGGATGACCAGCACCGAGAGCACCTCCAGGCGCCCGATCCACATCAGAAAGACCATATACAGTTTGGCGGCGTCCGAGAACGGCAGGAAGCTATTCATCGGGCCGACGACCCCGAACCCGGGACCGATGTTGCCCAATGTGGCGATGGCGACGCTCATCGCCTCAATTCCGGACATCGATACGTCGGGTGTGCGTAAGCTATCGAGATACAACAGGATCGTCGAAAGTACAAAAAGCAACACGAAGAGCACCACGAACACGAACACGTCCCGAATAGCATCCTCGTCGATCACCTCCGATGCTAACCGGATCGGCCTGATCGCTTCGGGATGGACGGACGTGAACAGTGATCGGCTGATGGCCTTCTTGATGAGGATCCACCGCACGATCTTGATCGAGCCGGCAGCCGAGCCGGCGGACCCGCCAAGGAAATACGCGAACAACAGTATCGTCTGCGTCGACGTATCCCACGCGTTGACATCCATACTCGCGTATCCGGTCGTGGTGACGATAGCGATCACTTGGAACAGTCCCTGTCGGAGTGCATTCTCGATGTTGCCGGGCAGGACAGCGATGTTTGCCGGCGTTTCGGCGAGGCCAACCCCGAAATAGAGAACGGCCGAGATAACGGTCCCAAAACCGGCGAGCGCGAGCAGGTACCCGCGGAACTCCGGATTCTCTAGGAGACGGCGAGGCGATCCATAGAGGACGTACCAGAACAACGCAAAGTTCGTCCCCCCGACGATCATAAACGGCATCACGGCCCACTGGATGGCGGGTGTGAAGGCCTCGATGCTTCGGGATTCGGGCGAGAAGCCACCGGTCGGCATCGTCGTGAACGCGTGTGCGACGGCGTTATAGAGATCCATCGTCGGCGCGACACCAGCCAGATGCAGTCCGTAGTAGACCACCACCGCGAGAAGGGTGAAGCCGGCGTAGATCCCCCACAGCGCACGGGCTGTTTCTTGAATACGCGGTGTCAGTTTCTCCAAGGACAGTCCCGGAGCCTCCTGATCGATGATTTGGGCCCCACCGACTGACAGCTCGGGAAGAATGGCAATCATCAACACGAGGATTCCCATGCCGCCGAGCCACTGGGTGAGTTGGCGCCACATCAACATCGCATAGCCGTGTGTGTCTACGGAAATGTCACCGAGGACAGTCGACCCTGTGGTTGTGAATCCACTCATACTCTCGAACATGGCGTTGACGGGATCTGCAACGGTGCCAACCCCGGCGACGAGGTAGGGAATCGTCCCCGCGACAGGGACGACCAGCCACGCGAGGCTCACCAAGAGGAACGCCTCCCGATTGCCCAGTTCGCCGTCGTTATGGAGCTGTTCCAGCAGGAGGCCACCCCCGACCATGACGACACTCGCCGCGAGAAACGGGAGGGGATCTTCCTCGTAGTAAAACGCCAGCAAAAGCGGGAGCAATGGTGTCACACCGATGTACTTGAGAACAGTCCCGGTAATGGCCACACTCACTCTGTAGTCAACGTAAGCATTCGGCATACGGGCCATTGAACGTGACTAATGGTCGAAAAGAGGACAAAAGGACGTTTCGATCACCGATGCCGACCATGGGAACGTCGCACAACAAGATTCCGAACAGGTCGACCATGGCGATCCAGCTGTCCGTTGACGGTAGTAGCAATACCGGATCCCCAATCGCGATGTACACCGTCCCGATTTACTCTACGATCTATAGATATCGATCATCGTTAAGGCCGATCTATCCCGGATACCAATGGACAGGACATGAAATCAACAGCAAAAAGCCAAGGGCCGGATTATAACTGATTATTTAAATACGGTTCAAGGCCAAATCCAAGCATTATTATGTTCGGTCACGAGTGGTAAAGCATGACCTTGCCGGAGAAAGAACTCGAAAATCTCCGTGAGCGAATTGCAACAGCCGAGGCCATCACCGACGAAGACCGCGAAGCGTTGCAAGGATTCGACGACACGTTGACGCTGTTGAACTCGAAATATTCCACCTATCGCCATCTTAAGCTCCTCCGCCATGTCACGATCCTCGCCGAACAGGTCGGCGGGGTGAAGGCAGCACTAACTGACCGTGACGCTGCTGAGGACATCGTTCGGTGGATTAATCGCAACTACGACAACGAAGAAACGAATCAGGACTACCGCGTGGCGTTGAAGGTGTTTGGCCGACGGGTGAGTGATGAGAACGGCAGCGAGCCACCGGACGCTCTCGATTGGATCCCATCGGGGACCTCCAGCAATTACGACCCGGCACCGGAACCGGGAAAAATGCTGGATTGGAACGACGATGTGATCCCGATGATCGAAGCCACGAATTACACCCGGGACGCGGCCGCGATTGCTCTCCAGTTTGACGCCGGCCTTCGTGGCTTTGAGTTTCAGGACCTCACCGTCGGGGGCATCACCGACCACGACCACGGTCTCCAGGTGACGGTCGACGGCAAACAGGGCCGCCGGACGGTCCTTCTTATCCCGAGTGTGCCGTATGTCCGCGAGTGGCTGGAGGATCATCCAGCCGGGGACGATCGGGATGCTCCACTATGGTCGAAACTGGAGGGCCCTGACGGGATTAGCTACCGGATGCTCACCAAAATGTTCAAGAAACCCGCTGATCGGGCCGACGTTGACAAGCCGGTGACGCTGACGAATTTCCGTAAATCCTCAGCCAGTTACCACGCCAGCAAGGGCTTGAGTCAGTCACACCTCGAAAAACGCTACGGGTGGGTTCGCGGGTCGTCAACGGCCAGCAGATACGTGACAATCTTCGGCGAGGACGCTGACGACGAAATTGCCCGGCTCCATGGGATTGAGGTCGAACGGGACAAAACCGAACATATCGGACCGATCGAATGCCCTCGGTGTGGGTATCAGGAAAAACAGGAGGCCCATTTCTGTTCCCGATGCGGCCAAGCCATGCGAGCCGAGGCCCATGCAGAAGTCCAAGACATCAGGTCGGACGTAAAAGACGATTATCGAGACATGGACCCCGACGACACCGAAACAGAGGAGCTCCTTGATGCGTTCGATGAAGCTCTCAACGACCCAGACTTTCGGGCGAAGCTGCTGGAGCGTGTTGAATAATAGATTTACCTCAGCAATTGGAGGTACTGTCTTGGGTCCGTTTCTACCGTCCCACAGAAATCTTGGAACCAGAACACGATACCGCCACACGGTATGACCAGGGAGAAAATTAAAAAACACATTCTCTGCTCAATCCGTCACTTTGGTATGGATACAATATTCTCTTATTGTGAAAATTAAAAAACACATTCTCTGCTCAATCCGTGACACTAGCACGCCTGCCAAATCAGCCCGTCAAATTGCAAGTGATATTGATGTCCCTATCCGAACCGCTAAGAATTATTTAAGTGACCTTGTTGCCCGGGACCGGATCGCAACCACTAAGATTGGAGATACTACCGCTTACTACATTCCGTCGGAAGATTCAGCAGTTCATCAAAAACCAGACCATATATGTCGTCGTTGCGGTCGCGATGTAAGCGAGGCACGAGATTTTGCGAAACTAGAAGTGACAACATATTTTGAACGCCAGGATCCTGATCAAGCGATTGGTGATTTTTATATATTCTGTCGATTTTGTTACAGCGATTTCGTAAGTTGGGTAATGGATCCAGCGACGATCAAGGAGTATCCAAGAGTGCATAGAGTATCCAAGAGTGCACAAAAGAGAATATTGTATCCATACCAAAGTGTCGGGATTCATTAGATGTTCTGCCACAACGTGTGCTGAATGTTGTAGACGGAGACGCCATTATTGAACGGGTAGTTCAGGAGTGTGACGTATTGGTTATGGAAATAGAGGAGGCTCTGAATGCATTAGCGCAGATGGGATGGGTGTTTCAAGAGGATGGCTTAGAACAGCGGTATCGATCAGCCAAGTAATAGCTCTATTTCTCCAACTCATTTATTAACAAACGGGTTGCTTGAACCTTGTGGAGGCGTAACCTTGAAAAAATCAATATAGTCCTCATGTATAAATATCTCTTCTTTCATATCTTTGATAATTCGATCAAAATATGGCTTATTATAATCGCAACACGAAACGATAGCATGCGTCACGTAGTCTCCACATAAATTTATTTTATCAGTTGATCCACCAAAACTAATATATGATGCATTATCCAGTTGCCATTTATACATCATAATCTGACCAATAGCTTGTTTGTCACATATAATTTTGATCTCAATAACATGATATATATCGACACCATCTTTTCTGGTGTGGTATAATAAGTCAACTTTATCTTTCCCAGCATTATCCGCTCCGCGAAAGTTTGAGGATAAATGTATCTTCGCTTCGGGATAACAATCAATTATAACTAAATCTTGGTTATCAGCAAATCCCTTGAATTTCTCCTTAGTCGGTCGACGTAACTTTTGTTCTGAAGCCAGATCCTTACACGTCTCTGATATTTTGTTATCAGTTTTCGGAGGAGGAGTTCTTCTTTTATCATTCTCGTCGATATTCATATCGAAAGTTGTCATATCATGCTAATAGTCAGCTTATCTCTTAGAAACTTATTATCAATTCCTTCACTTCTCCTCATACTGTCTTGACGAGGGGGAGATCATTCTAGCGTTAATCTTTTGTATAACACTCACGGAAACAATTGATTCCATGGATCACGGCATCACCGTATCCGCTGACAAGGTTGAACAGCTAGAGTTAGTAATGGATATTGAGAAGGTTCGAAACTATATCAAAGAGGAAGGTCCAGCTGATGGCCGTAGTGAAATTGAAAAGAATGTTCGATTGAGTGGTAAGCCAGACGAAGTTAGTGATTTAGATTACATCACTGATATGTTGCAAATACTCAAACGTCATGGTATTATAACTAATCAAAGAGAGGGTGGCTCAATCTGGCAGTGGATCGAATATTAGTGTATGAACCACATCTTAATCTACGCCGGGAGGTCTCGATCGTACGTTTTCATTTTCAGCCCAATCAATCAATACTCTGTAATCCCCGACGCGAACTTTGTAATAATCATATCCACGAAGACGTTCAATATGACGAAGCGGTTGCTCACGAACCGAACGGAGTTTATCTTTAATCCGTTCTTGTGTTTCCTGTTCTAAATTGGTGAGTTGTCCGTGAGCGGTGTCAGTAAATCGAACATCAACCGGCGAATCACTCGATGTCATCGAGGTCAATCGTTCGTCCCCGTGCGATGTCTTGCTGGCTTGCCGCGATGGCCTCGCGGGCCTCGGTAGAAAGTCGTGCTGGGGGATAGACGGCTTCGCGAATGGCTGATCGAAGGAATTCAGACCTGCTGGCAAATCCTCGATCGGACCAAACAGTTTCCACCTCGTCGGCAATCTGTTTAGGGACTCTGACTGAGAGATGGACCATTGCGGTATCGTCTGACTCAGATTTCTTGTTGGATTGGGCAGTATCAGGCGTGTCGGAGTTCATGTGGCCCTGTGTTACTCACGTAACACAATAAAACTCTGGGTCGGCTTATGTTTGCTGAAACTGTTGTATCTCTCGTTTGAATGCTTGCATTGCCGGCTCTACACTTTGTTTGAGAAGTTCCCGTGCAAATTCTCGCTGGATCTCCGGATTCAAATCCCGAAGTAGATTTCTCTCCAAGAGCATCAGCTCGCGATCGTTGAGGACATTGCGAGCGAGATTCTCCATGCTCTCAACTCTTTCGTCCGGTGGAAGTTCCTCAAGTACCTCGGCTTTTATTTTCGTGAACGCGGCTGCTCTCCCTTGCTGTAGAACAGCTAAGGCTTTGCTCTGTTCGGCTCGTAAATCTCGAAGCTCCGCTTCCAGTTCGTCACATCGTGTTTCCTTCTGCTCAATATCGCTAGTGAGTTCGGCGATACGAGTCTCACGATCGGCGATCTCTCCCTCTAGATCGCCGATTGTCTCAAGTGTCTCAATTTGGTCGCGCAATTCGTCGCGCCGTATCTCCGCCTCTTCAAGTTGTTCCTCAAGTGAGGCAAGTTCCGCTTCCAATTTTTGCGCCTCTGCCTGGTTCTCGACGTATTCCCGAGCTGCGGCGACTAAAGCCTGAATTGAGTCGAATTCCGATTCAGTCAGTACCTCCTCACGGAGATCGGCCAACGCCTCCTCTTCTCGCTCGCGCTTCGTTTGAAGCTCTTCGTGTTGGGCCTCGAGATCAACGATCTCCGTGCGTAAGCTTTCGGCTTTCTCAGTCAGCTTCCTATGATCCTGTTGGGCCTGCCGTTTGCGCTCTTCGATAGCCTGGAGGGTAGCTTTCGCGTCGTCTTTCTTGGATTCAAGCTGCGCGAGTTCCTCCTGCTGGCGCTCAATCTCTGGCGACACCGTTACTGACTCGTCTCCGAGAGCGTTTCCGAAATATTCGTCCCGAAAATTATCAGGTGGACCAGAATCAGATTCATATCCCCCGTCGGTTCGGACGGGCTTGTCCGTAGGACATCGTTTGTGACCCCAATTCCAGTCAACATCGGTATTCGGTTGGCTCGCTTGCTGGAGCGTTTCGAACATCGCGTCTTTCGCATCGGAATCGGTTAACTGAATCGGCTTCCCACAGTTATTACACGGGTATTCGACCAGAAATGTCCTCGTAGCTTCCTCGTACCCCGCGTCGTAGGCATCCTCCCAAATCTCCTCACACCGCTCTTCAAGTGATCCGGGTGGTAGGATATCGTATCTGGTTAGTCGATTCAGTTTCTCAAGGGTTGTCTCCACCTTATCGGCGCTCGCGATCCCCTGGGCTACGATCTCTTCGGGTGGCATCCGCTCGTGGAGGACAAGCCGGAAGATCTCCTGTTCTGTGGTGCGATCTCCCGTTGTCTGATCAGATTCAATAAGCGGGTTTCCGGATGAATCCTGTGTTGTGGGAACGTTTGTCTGTCCACCCATATCACCGGAATCCCGCATGACGTTACGAAAGCGCGTGTGCCAATCATCGACTGTCCATCCTACGGTGGAGACACAGACCAAGTAATTTTCGAGCGTCCGAGCCAAGGCATTATCAACATCATCGGCGAACGGACGCAGACCGCTCGCAATTACGCGTAACATCTCGGGATCGACATCGCCGCCGGTGTCGTTTGTCAGACACGCTGCTAAGACGGTTTCGATCGTATCAAGTACATCTTTGTCAAGCAGTTCACACGTCGGCACCTCAAGCGGGCCTGCTTGGGCGCCAGCCTGAACCAGTTCCTCATCGCCCAGCGTTACCTTTGAAACCGCATGGAAGTCAAGCGGAATCCCCCGCCGGAGTTCGTCGGTTTCGAAAATCAAACGGTCGTGAAGTGGGGCATCTCGGTCATCATCTTCGCGTTCATCGCGTTTCTCGGTCACGATCGGGACGGGCCGGACACGGATCGTCTCATCCTCATGGCGTACCGAGAGGCGTCCCTGGAGATAGGTCCGTAGTTCGCGGCGGACTTGGGCGTCGCCGATTTTGTGAGCCTCGTCGAAACAGACCAGCGGCTCGGAAAGCAGGGGACTCTCGTGAACCACGGTATCGCCTGCTTTTCGGCGAAAGAGCGCTCGTCCGGTTTCGGTCCACGAATCGTCAATGAGCCGGGCGTCTGCGTCGGGATTTCCTGTGATGAGGGCGGCGAGGAATCGTGCTGTGAGGGTTTTGCCTTCACCAGTTGGCCCGAAGAAGTAGAACGCGGGGTTGTGCGCTGTCGCAATCTCGTTTTCCCGAGCGGTGAGGGCGGCGATCACTAGTTCAGCTACGCGCTTTTGCTCATCGGTTGGGAGAGCGTCAAGCGAAATCATTGGTGTGGATGTACCTCCCTCCCGGCCGTTGCCAAGCGCTCGCTCGCCACGATCGGTCGTACGAAACTCAGATCCGGGAACGCCGTCCCGGTTACGGGCTTCTATCAATCCAGCCTCAAGGAGATCGTCTTTCTTCCGGTAAAGCGTCGATTCCGATACATCGACGGCCTTGGCGACGGACCTGATCGGCGTGAACCCATCAACGCAATGGTTAAGAATTGCTCTATGAGTCGGGTCAAGGTCCTTCATACCGCAATTTTGTTCCAAATGAGTATAAAGGATCGGCCGAAAGCGAGGGGATTTCATCGGCTTTCTCATGTGATATATCGATCAGAAATTCACTAAGAATCATAAGAAT
>JBDGPX010000066.1:239-14950 GCA_042219475.1 Halobacteriales archaeon | reverse complement strand
TGTCGCCGCCGTCATCGCCACCGAGACAACCGGTCAGAAATCCCATCGCCATCATCGATAAGACCCGACGCCGTCGCATGGATAGCGGTAATAGCGCTACCGTGATCAGTGTACTGCCAAGCGTCCGTTGGCACCACGACACCTCCCATCTAACAGCACGCGGAAGCGAGGATCGGACGGACCACACGCCGGGGATAATCCCGGACGTATCCCGGAGTTTTAACAGCACCTCCAGTCGATGGGGGGGTATGGTTTCAACCGGCGAGCTGGAGATCTTCCGCCACGCTCTGACGAGCATCGTCGAGGAGATGGGTGTAACGCTCCAACTCACGGCCTATTCGACGAATATCAAGATCAGACGTGATCACACATGCGCGCTATTCGACGCGGATCTACGACACATCGCCCAGCACGATGTCGCCCCCCAGCACATCGGATCGCTTGTGTCGGTCGTTCCGCGGAACATCGAGCCGATCGCCGATGACCTCGAACCGGGTGACGGGATCCTCATCAACGATCCCGATCGGGGTGCCGTCCACTTGCCGGACGTGATGTTGATCTCGCCGCTGTTTCACGACGGCGAGATCGTCGGCTATGCCGCCAACTCCGCTCACCACGTCGACATCGGTGGCGGGACCCCCGGTGGCATCCCCAACGACAGCACCGAACTCTACGCCGAGGGCGTTATTCTGCCGGGCGTAAACGCCGTGACCGACTGGACGTTCGACGATGACATCCTCGACCTCGTACTCAGGAACGTCCGGGAACCGGCGATGCGGCGGGGCGATTACCAGGCCCAGCTGGGTGCCAACCGAATCGGCGAACAGCGCTATACCGATCTGCTCGAACGGTATGCCGATGAATCGGTCGCCGATTACCTCGACGAGCTGCTTGATTACACCGAACGCCGCGTCCGGGGCGCGATCGAGGAGCTGCCGGATGGAACCTACCGTGCCCGCGATGAGATGGACGGTGACGGCGTCGTTGATAAACCGGTCCCGGTCGAGTTGACGATCACGATCGACGGCGAGACGATGACGGTGGATTTCACCGGCACCGCCGACCAGAACGAGGGGCCGCTGAACTGCACGCCGGCAATGGCGTTTGCAGGTGTGATGGCGGTAATCATGGCCTTCCTCGGCGAGGAGATCCCGAAAAACGACGGCTTCTATCGACCCTTCGAGATCATCACCCCCGAGGGGTCGATGGTCAATCCCGGTGCGAACGCTCCGGTCGCCGGCGGCTGGGAGATCGCGATGCGGGCCGGCGACCTCGTTGCAAAGGCCATGGCGGACGCGGTCCCCGAGGAAACCGTCGCGGCCACGAAGGGTATCGTCTGTAACGTCGCCTATGGCGGACGAGATCCACGGGACGAGGAGCCGTACGTCTACTACGAGACGGTCGCCGGCGGCTACGGTGCCCGGGCCCGAAAGGACGGCATGGACGCCGTCCAGACGCACTTCCAGAACACCGCCAACAGTCCGATCGAGGAGATCGAGACCGAGCTGCCGGTGCGGGTACGCCGGTATGAGCTCATTCAGGATTCTGCCGGTGCCGGCCGCCAGCGAGGCGGACTGGGCGTTCGCCGCGATCTGGAGTTCTACGACCATCGGGGGACGTTCTCGCTGCTGACCGATCGAGCGACCTCCCGGCCATGGGGGTTGTTCGGCGGCCACGCAGCCCGGGCCGCCGAGTACGTGATCAATCCCGACAGCGACGACCCGACGCCGGTCGGCTCGAAATCGAGCACGAAGCTCGAACCGGGGGATATCGGCAGTATCCAGACCCCCGGCGGGGGCGGCTACGGTGATCCGACCGAGCGGGCGCCCGCAGCGGTGCGTGAAGACGTCCGAGATGGAAAGGTTTCGGTGACGGCGGCTCGCGAGGAATACGGCGTCGTCATCGATCCGGCGACCTGGGCGATCGACGAGACGGCGACGGCCGAGCGACGCGCCGAACTCAACGACTCCGATGCTGACTTGGGGGGTGAGGACGCGTGAGCGTCCGCATCGGGATCGACACCGGCGGGACGTTCACCGACGTGGTGCTCTATGACGAGGACACCGGCGCGGTACACACGACGAAAACGCCATCGACGCCGGCGGCGTTCGATGAGGGCGTTCTCGCCGGGCTCGACGCCATCCTCAAAACGACCGGGACTGCGGCCAGCGCAGTGACCTTCCTCAGCCACGGGACGACCGTCGGAACGAACGCCGTTCTCGAAGGAGAGCTCCCGCCACTGGGATTGATCACGAACGACGGACTCCAGGATGTCCTCGAAATCGGCGATCAGACCCGCCCGAAACTCTACGATCTCCAGCAGGACAAACAACCGGTCTTGATCCCACGACGCCACCGCATCGGCGTACCCGGACGGATCGGCTGGGACGGGGCCGTCGTCGACGAACTCGACGAGACGGCCGTCGAGGAGGCGATCGATTCGCTCGGGGAATCGAATGTCGAGTCGATCATCGTTTCGATGCTGTTTTCCTATCTCAACGACGCGCACGAACGCCGGATCGGCGAGCTGATCGACACCCACGAGGCCGACATCGACTACACGCTGTCCTCGGCGGTGTATCCAGAAACTCGGGAGTACGATCGAACCGTGACGACAGTATTGAACGAGGCAGTCAAACGCAACGTCGCGGATTACTTCGACCGGCTCCGATCGGGTATCGCCGACCGTGGGATCGAGGTTCCGCTTAACGTGATGCACTCCGGCGGCGGGATCTTCAGCCCGGCCGAGGCGACGCGGTTTGCGATTCGGACCGTCCTTTCTGGACCGGCCGCCGGAGCGGTTGCCGCCCGAGACGTCGCGACGACCCGGGAATACGACAACGCAATCGGCCTCGATATGGGCGGGACGAGCGCCGACGTGAGCATCGTCGAACACGGTGAACTCGTCCGAACGACCGAAAATGAGATCAACGATCTCCCGATCAAAGTCCCCCAGATCGACATCAACACCGTCGGCGCCGGCGGTGGCTCGATCGCCTGGCTCGATCGGGGCGGCGGTCTCCGTGTCGGTCCCCAGAGCGCCGGCGCCGATCCCGGGCCGATCTGCTATGGGCGTGGTGGGACCGACCCGACGGTCACCGACGCGAACGTCCTCCTGGGCCGGATCGATCCGGAGGCGTTTCTCGCTGGCGAGATGGACATCGTCGTTGACCGAACCCGCGAGCAGTTCCGGGAATCGATCGCCGACCCGATCGACGAATCGATCGAAGAGGCCGCACTGAGTGTGCTCAAGGTCGCCAACGCGAAGATGGCCCGGGAGATCCGGCGGGTGACCGTCGAACGGGGCCGTGATCCGGGGACGTTCGCACTGGTCGCCTTCGGCGGTGCCGGTCCGCTACAGGCGCCCGCCGTGGCGAACCAAATGGATATCAACACTGTACTGATCCCTCCGAATCCGGGCGTCTTCTCGGCCCGTGGATTGCTCCTGGCGGACGTCCGGATCGACGAATCACAGGCCTATCGGGGCGACGGCCTGGACGTGCCGACGGTTTGCGAGCAGTTCGAGACCCTCCTCGACCGCCAACATGACCGCCTGGAGGGGATGGGCTTCGCGTCCGACACGGTCGAGACCGAACGGGCCGCCGATGTGCGGTATGTCGGCCAGTCGTATGAACTCACCATCCCCCTCCCGGACGGTCGGATCGACGACGATACCCTCGATGCCGTCGTCGAACGGTTCCACGATCAGCACGAACAACGGTACGGCCATGCAATGGCCGACGAACCGGTCGAACTCGTCACGCTGCGGCTGACCGGTCGGGTCCCGACGCCACCGCTCGACGACGAGGCCGAACACAGCGATGAGGCGACCGATCGCGGCGAGCGGGAGGTCTACTTCGAGACGGTGGGCTACGAGACCGCCACGGTTCATTGGCGGCCGGCGGTTGGGATCGGGGAGCAGGTCGAGGGACCGGCGATCCTCGAGGCGGCCGGCAGCACCGCGTTGGTGCCGCCGGATGCGACCGCGACGGTCGCCCCCGACGGGTCGGTGGTGATCGAACGATAACCGATCGATCGGGCCACCATACCTGAGCCACTAGCACCCCTGCTTTCGGGCACAGGCTCACCAGTCGTCAATCGGCGTTGTCCGAGAGGGGATTGCCGTCCTCGAGGTAGACGCTCCGCTGGTCCTGATACCGTTTGCGGAGGGTGACGGTACAGACCCCCGCAACGTCGGCGACCTCCCGTTGGGTGAACGGAAGGTCCGATACGTCGGTGGGTTGATCCCGCTGATGGAGGATCGATGCGAGGTAGATTGCCGCGGCTGCGAACCCCGTCGGGGACTTCCCCGAGGAGATGCCGGAGGCAGTAGTCTGTCGGATGATGTCGATAGCTTCCCGTTCGATGGCCGTCGAGGCATCGAGCTCCGAACAGAACCGAGGCACATACTTGACTGGATCCGTGGGCGTAATAGCGAGACCGAGCTCCCGGGAGAGGTACCGATACGCTCGGGCGATCGACCGCCGGTCGATCCGGGCGACCGACGTGAATTCCTCGAGGCTGCGAGGGAGTTCCTCAATCCGACAGGCCGCATAGAGACACCCCGTGGCCATCGACTCGATCGAGCGTCCACGGATCAGGTCCTCGTCTAACGCCCGCCGATACAGGACGCTTGCCGTCTCACGAACGTCCGTCGGGAGATCGAGCGCGCTCGCCATCCGGTCGATCTCCGAGAGGGCATACTGGAGGTTGCGTTCACCGGTGCCCTCGGTTCGGATCCGCTGTTGCCAGGTCCGCAGCCGTCGAAACTGGCGCCGCTTCCCCGCCGAAAGGGAACGGTCGTTGGCGTCCCGATCGCGCCAGTCGATCAGGGTCGTCAGCCCGCGATCGTGTCGACGTTCGGTCAGCGGACCGCCAACGCGTCGACGGTCGTGGTGATCCCCATCGGTGCCGAAAGAACGCCACTCAGGCCCGTGATCGATCAGTCCCTCGGCCCGGACGATCCCACAGCCAGCACAGATGATTTCGGCATCCGCCTCGAAGCGGATCGATCGGTCCGAGCCACACTCAGGACAGGGAGTCTCATCGGTTCGCTCGGAGCTGGTACGGCTAGATTCATCGGATGTACTCCCGTTCATGAACGTCATTAGTCCCCCACCGCTCGTGGATGGAAGGTGACGGGCGATGGGGACTTAGCCGTTCGGATGAAATCAGGAGATCAAACCACCGGTCACTCGCCGTTCGCCGGCTCAAGCAACGAATCGGCGTCGATCCTCGCGGGCCCCGGCACGGCCGCGCCGACGAAACTGAACCGAGGGACAGTAATGTGATCGACGTCACCGACTCGAACCGCCAATCCCGGAATCGATCCAAGGACGTCGAGAAGCCCGACACGGACGTCCTGATCGGGGGTGAGGATCGTCACCGAATCCACATGTGCCTCGGGCCAGTCACCAAGCGTCGATTCGACGTCATCGCCGGGAGAATGGACCTCGATGCGGAACGACCAGGGCGTCTCGATGAACGGGCGTTGAGGATCGTCGTCATCGAATGTCCATCCCCGATCGCGAGCCCGATCGACCATCGCATCAAAGGCATCGGTGTAGAGGCCGATATGGTCGCAGTGATAGGGAGGCCCCTCCGCGAGTGTGATAGTGACGTACCCCACCTGCATCGTCTGGAGGGCGAATTCGAACTCCTCGGGGATCGACTCGTCGGGGCGAAGCACGACGCGGTCGCCGTCGACGAAACCGACTCGACGGTGTATCGTAAGGCCGTGTTCCGTCAAGACGGCGGTAGCGGCGTCGACATCCGGCACGTTGTACTGTAAGTGAAAGAGCCGTGGTGACGGGAGTTCGGCGATCATGTCAAAATCTCCTCCATGCGGTCCGATCGCATCGAATCACTGAGATGATTCGTGAGGGTCACTTTTAACGGTCGTGTCTAACGTCGAGACGGGACCAGTATTCGAACTCATTCCGTGGCGATGTACGGCTTTTTCGGAGAACGAAATCGGTCCCGGTCTCTAAAGTCACAGCTGCCCGTTGTGACGTGTGGAGTGACACCGGCCATCTGGCCGCCGTAACGGCGGTCACGCCGGTCGTATAGCACTCCCGGTCAGTGGTCAAAGGCGGCATACCCCACGCTGCACACTCCCATACGGTCGCCCGCGACCGCCCCGAATCATCCGAACCACGTCTCGTAGGCCATCACTGGCCTCACCTCCCCCCTCTTCCTTGTCTTCACGATAGCATCTGTTGGTCTCATCACCCGCTCGGTCACTGGGGACGATCGTGACCGTCGGCCATCGTACTCGTTTGAGAATCGGCCGATAAGATGGCCGCAAAGCGACCAACAGCCAGCAGGAACGGAAGCTTAAAGAATCCGACGGGGGGAGTATCTCCTAGGATGAGCCCGTTCGCACCGATGCCGCTCATTGACGATTTCCTCCTGCAATACAACATCGGGCAGGCCGTTCTCCTGTTGTTCATTCTTTCGTTGCCGGTCGGGATCGTCCGCTCCTCACGGAAGATCACCTCGATCAATTTCATCGTCTTCGGCCTGCTATTTGCGATCATCCCCTCGATCGGCGGGGGTCCGGTCTACTTCGCGCTGCTCGGTCTCCTGTTGCTCGTCATCGGCCCGGTCTTCTACACGACGGCATCCCGGTGACACCCTCCACGCGGCCGAACCGATCAGTCGGGATCGTCGGCGACGAGAGTTTCATATTGAGCACCGGTCTGTTTGAGCGTCGCCGTCGAATAGAGCCGTTCGTGATCAAAGGGGAGATACTCGCTCGCTAACTCGTCGATCTGAGCGTCGACAGCCGCCGACTCACGGCCGTGAATCATCGTAAAGAGATTGTAGGGCCAGTCGTGTTCGGGCCGCCGCGGGCGATGATAGCACAGCGTCACGGAGGGAAGCCGACCGACGGCCAGCCCTCGATCATCGAGCTCCTCGTCCGGGACATCCCAGACGACCATGCAATTGCTATCGAACCCGGTGACGATGTGGTTGACGATACAACCGATCCGTTTGATACAGCCATCCGCCTGGAGGCGCTCGATCGTGGCCAACACATCAGAGAGTTGAACGTCGAGTGCTGCCGCGATGTCACGGTACGGCGTCTCGGTCAGCGGGAACCCATCCTGGATCTCGAGCAACAGCCGCGCCTCGAGATCGGTGAGATCACTCCGGGCCTGCTCGCTGATCCGTGTCGCTGAGACATCCGTCTCGGTGAGGCTCTCCCGGGCGAATCGATCGTCGTTGACGACGGGGAACTCCAGATCGATGTAGTAGTCCGTCAGCATCGGGAGATTCAACACCGACCGGCCGGTCTTCGATTCGATCTCGGCGAGGATCGCGTCCCGTCGATCACGCGTGCTGGCCGTCACGACGAACCACATGTTCCAGTCGTGATCGCGGCGGTAATTGTGATTCACCTGCTGGTAGCCGTTGACGATCGCGGCGATCTCCTCGAATCGATCCGCCGGTGCGGCGAGGGCGGCAAGCGTCGAACTCCCGATGACAGGTGGGTTCAGGACGGCACCGAATCGACGGAAAATGCCGCGGTCACAAAGCCGTGTGACACGGTCGAGGACATCCGCCTCGGTCGTCTCAAGTGCCGTGGCAACAACACGAAACGGTCGTTCAGTAACGGGGAACCCGCTCTGATAGCCATCGATGAGTCGGGCATCGAGCTCGTCGATCGATTCCCGCCAATCCCCGGTCGGGGCAGCCATTACCGACCGTTCGGGCCGGACGAATCTACCCTTTTCGGGTTCGGTGTGCAGGCACCGATAGAGGCTTTTTTGCCCGGCGCAGCCCAACGACGAGGCATGGCAACCGCGACCGAGCGCTACGGTGACTGGCCGCTCAAGCGGCTCATGACCGAGGTGGTCGGCTCCGGACACAAATCCGCCGAGGACATGACCCGCGATCAGGCCCGGGAGGCCATGCAGCGGATCATGGGCGGGGCGCCGGATCCGACGACCCTCGGTGCGTTCTGGCTGGCCAACCGGTGGAAACGCAACACCCCCACGGAGCTTGCGGCCTTCACGGACGTAATGGCAGAGGAATCCGTCGAACAGGCGATACCGTCGGCCGATCCAGTCGACTGTGGGGCGAACTATGACGGCAAACACACGACGGTCCTGCTCGGCGTCGGTGCCGGCGTGGTCGCCGCGGCGGCTGGAACGCCAGTCGTCGCCCACAGCGGCGACCGGGTACCGACCCAAAAGGCCTGTGCCTACAAGCACGTCCTCGATGAGTTGGGCGTCCGGACCGATCTCGAACCCACGGAGAGCGCCGAGATGGTCGATGCGGTCGGCTTCGGGTTCTACTATCAGCCGAACTTCAACCCCGGGATCGACGCCCTCTGGGATCGGCGCGATCAGATGGGTGTCCGGGTGTTCATCAACACGATCGAGACCCTCGCCAATCCGGCTGGTGCCGACGTCCACCTCGGGAGCTTCTATCACCTGCCGTTCGCAAAGCGGATCGTCGACACGATCACCGAAAGCGACACTCTCGACATCGGCCGCGTGATCATGTTCCAGGGGATGGAGGGGTACGACGACATCCGCCCTGGATCGACGAAGGTCGCCGAGTGGGATACCGACGCCGAAGGGGGACTCATCGACTACGACATCGAGACACCCGACTACGGCATGGACTTCGAATACGACGATCTCGAAGTCGCTGACGTGCCGGCCGATTCCGCACGGATCACCGAGGACGTGCTCGCTGGCGATCGGGACGATCGGTTCGTGGATGCGATCGCGCTCAACGCCGCGTTCCGGATCTACGCCCGGGGCGACGTCGAGACGCTTGAAGACGGCCTGACGCGGGCCCGGAATGCCATTGACGATGGCAGCGCGGCAGCGGCCCTTGAGGAACTCAAGGCGTTCTGAGCTGAACCACGATATCGGGATCGGACAATTTAGTGGCCATTAGAAGAGATCAGTCAACGAACCGAAATCGGCGAGTTCCAACACGAAGGAAGGGGTCGCTGATCAGTCGTCGGAGGACGCTGCTGCCTCGGCGTCACCGCCGCTCGCGGCGCCGGATCCTTGCATCTGGGCGTACGGATCGAACCCTTCGGCACTCTCATAGAGGTGACAGGCGACCCCACGGTCGTCCTCGAAGTCGCTTTTCTCCTCGATCGGCGGCACGACCTGATCACAGACGTCGCCGATGTACTCCGAACACCGCTCCTTGAACCGGCAACCGGTCGGGATATCGATCGCGTCGCCGACTTCCCCCGGGAGCTCGACCCGTTCACGGCCGGTGTGTGGATCGGGCACGGGCACGGCGTTGATGAGGTTCCGGGTGTAGGGGTGTTTGGGATTCTCGACGATCTGCTCTGTCGGCCCCATCTCGACGATCTTGCCCATGTACATGATCGCGATCCGATCGCACATGTGCCGGAGCAACGAGAGGTCGTGGCTGATGTAGACGACCGACAGGCCGAACTCCTCGGTCATCCGTTCGAGCAGCGAGAGCACGCCGGCCCGCAGGGAGACGTCGAGCATCGAGACCGGCTCGTCGGCGACGATGAACTCGGGATCGACGACCAGGGCCCGGGCGATGGCGACCCGCTGGCGCTGGCCGCCCGAGAGCTCGTGTGGATACTGATCGAAGTACTGGTCGGCCGGCCGGAGTTCGGCGAACTCGAGGGCACGCCTGACGCGGGCCCGCTGGTTGCCGATGTTGTGGATGCGAAGCGGTTCGACGACCGTGTCGTACACCGTCCGGCGTGGGTTCAGGCTCTCGAATGGATCCTGGAAGATCATCTGGGCGTTCTGGCGGAATTTCTTCAGCTCATCGCCCGTGACGTCCGAGATGTCCTCGCCGTCGTAGTAGATGCTGCCGGCCGTCGTCTCGTAGAGCTTCGTCAACAACATCCCGGTCGTGGTCTTCCCACAGCCGGATTCACCCGCGATACCGAGAGTCTCACCCTGGCGGAGCTCGAAATCGATCCCATCGACGGCGTGGACCATATCCGGGTCGTTGCCCCGGATCTTGTTGGAGATGTCGGCCACCAACCCGGAGTTGACACGGAAGTGTTTCTTCAGGTTCTCGACGCGAACCAGTGTATCGCTATCCGTCCGGTCGGGGGTTTCGATGTCGCTCATTTAGTCTCCCTCCGCTTCCTGGGTAGCTTTCGCCCACGTCGATGGTTGTTCGGCGATCGGCCGGAGTTCGTCATCGATCTCGTCGGCGTAGTGACAGTACGAGCGGATGCCACCGATCTGCTGGGCCGGCGGTTCAACGTTGTAACACTCCTGAGTCGCCATGGGACACCGATCGGCAAACCGACAACCCTCCGGCGGATCGACGAGTTCCGGCGGGTACCCGGCGATACTCACCAGATCCTGGTCTTTCGCCCGGATGTTCGGGAACGCGTTCTGCAGGCCGACGGTATACGGATGATACGGTCTGTCAAACACTTCATCGATCGGACCTTCTTCGGCGATCTTCCCGGCGTACATCACGATGACGCGATCGCAGGTCTCGGCGACGACGGCCACGTCGTGGGTGATGACGACCATCGAGGAGTTGATCTCCTCTTGGATCTGGCTCATCCGCTTGAGGATCTGATCCTGCATGATCACATCAAGCGCCGTCGTCGGCTCGTCAGCCAACACCAGCGACGGATCGAGCGCCAGCGACATCGCGATCATCGCCCGCTGGCGCATCCCGCCGGAGAACTGGTGGGGATAGTCATCGGCCCGGTCACGATCCAACCCGACGAGATCGAACATCTGATCGACGATCTCGTTGGCCTCCGAGCGTGGCATCTTCGGACGATGGGTATCGATCGCCTCGACGATCTGCTCGCGGATCGTATATACTGGATCGAGGGCATTCATCGCCGACTGAGGGATCATCGAGATCTCCTCCCAGCGGAGTTTTCGGCGTTCCTCCTCGGACATTTCGGTCATGTCCTCGCCCTTGAACTTGATCGAGCCGTTGTTGACGTAGCCGTTCTTGGGGAGGATACCGAGCAACGCCTTGGCGAGCGTTGTCTTCCCACAGCCGGATTCGCCGACGATGCCGAGGTTCTCGCCCTGTTCGAGCTCGAAACTCACGCCATCGACTGCCTGTACGGTACCCTCTTCGCTGCTGTAGTTGACTTCAAGATCTTCGACTTCGAGTGTTTGTGTCATAATGTTCACCTACCGGAACCGCAGTAAGGAAGTGAAATGAGTTCTATCGTGTGCCATCCTGGTAATTCCATAGTGAGTTGAGATTGCATGTTGATTGAGCGGGCGTTCTGATAAATCCTGTTTGATCATTTTCTAACGATACGTGATGTGAGCTATCATTATGGATGCTTAATGATCCGATTTTGTCTGATCGACGCACGATCACCGAAATCGAACGATCGGGATCGTGATTTCACCACTGAACTCACTCGATCTGCAACTCGGGATTGACGATCTCCTCGTAGCCACGACCGATGAGGAAACCACTGATCACGACCAGCGAAATGCAGATGCCTGGCGGCACGAACCACCACCACGCCCCTTCAACGACGGCGCTGTAAGTGCGGGCGTTCTGGAGCATGACCCCCCAGGAGATCTGACTCGGGTCACCGAGCCCGAGGAACGAGACGCCGGCTTCGGTCAGGATCGCCCAGGCGATCGCAAACGCCGCATAGAGGAACGAGAGCGGCAACACGTTCGGCGCGATGTGTCGGGTGATGATCCGCCAGTCGCTGGCGCCGGAGACCTTGGCGGCCTGGACGAACGGCCGTTCCCTGAGCGAGAGCACCTGCGATCGGATCACCCGCGCTGAGGTCCGCCACTGGATCAAGATCAACGCGAAGATAACGTTGGTGAAGCTCGGCCCCAAGATGGCGACCAGCACGATGACCGTTGGGAGAAGCGGCATGCCGTAGACGAAGTCGACGAGCCGCATCAGGAGGTCATCGATATAGCCGCCGAAATACCCGGCCATCAGGCCGATAATGGTACCGATGCAGACCGTCAGGGTCGCCGCAACGAACCCGACGATGAGTGCCGGCCGGGTCCCGTAGATGAGCTGGCTGAAGATGTCATAGCCCTCGGCCGTCGTCCCCATCAGGTATTTATCCGGACCGCCGAGGAAGGCGGGCTCCATCCATTTCGAAATCAGCACACCGCCCTCCTGATAGAGCCGTTCGGTCGGATTGAACGGGGCCAAGAACGGAGCGAATACGGCGATCAGGACGAAAAATGACAGCGTCCCGATCGCGGCCACGACCATCGTATCCTGGGTGAGGATCGCCCACTGTTCGGCGAGGTTATCCTTCCACAGTCGGAGGTTACGTTTCCACTGGTTGTACTCGTCTTCCCCCTCGGCGTACTCATCGAGGTTCGAGAAGATCGATTGCTGCCCGTCGATCGAGCCGGATCGTTGTGCCATTGTTGATCACTCCTGTTGTTAGTCGTAGGTTACCCGTGGGTCGAAGATGCCATAGAGGAGATCGGCGATGAAGTTCATGATGATCACCGACGAGGCGAGCATCAGGAAAGCGCCCTGGGCCACCGGATAGTCACGCCGGAGCACTGCACGGATCATCTCCCGACCGATCCCCGGCCAGGCGAACACCGTTTCGATCAGCACGCTCCCACCAACGGCAAAGCCGAGCGCGATCGCCGCCGCGGTCAGGACCGGCAACATCGCGTTCCGGGCGGCGTGTTTGAACATGATCGCACGCTCGGTCAATCCCTTCGCCCGACAGACATCGATGAAGTCCTCGGCAAGCGTTTCGAGCATGCTGTTCCGCATGATCAACAGCGGATAGCCCATGTAGTAAAATGCCAGAACGATACCGGGGCCGATCAGATGCCAGAGGAAATCAACGGAAAACACCATGTCCCAGAAGCTATCGGGATTGGCCCCCATCGACGTCATCCCGGATTGGGGGATCCATCCCAGTCCGGCACCGAAGATCCACAACAGGAGAATACCGGTCCAGAAGCTAGGGATCGACCGACCGATCAGCGCCGTGAACACGGCCGTCTTTTCGAACCGTGAGCCACGGTACCAGCCGGTGAACACGCCCGCGGTGATGCCGATGATGTAGGCGATGACGAACGCCGACAGCATCAGGATGAGCGTATTGGGCAAGTACGTCAGCAAAATATTCGTTACCTGCTCGTTACTGTGGAACGACCGTCCAAGGTTGAGCTGGGCAAGGTTCTCGAGGAATTTGATATACTGGATATGTAACGGTTGGTTCAACCCGTAGCTGGCGATGATGGCCTGACGTGCTTCCGCGTCCATCTGTGGAGAGATGATATATGCGGTCGGGTCGCCGGGCATTAGTCGGAAGAGGAAGAACAATACCGTCCCGACCGCCCAGAGCGTCAGGATAAGCTGTCCAACCCGCCGGACGAAAAACTGTAGCTTGCCCATGCTTGACAATGGATATGTTAGCTCAAACCCTCTAAAGGCTTTCGCGTCTGAACAGCAAGAACACACGACGGAATTTCGGTCGGGATGCGATTTGATGTAGTCGATGTCATCTAAAGCGAAATAAATCGAAAGCCCGGGGGTTAGCACAAGACAACCCCTCAACAGCAAGCAGATCTCCGTAGGTGACTGCAACCGTCCGTTTAGTCGCTATGGGAGATTAGATCGGGATATCAGTCTCCTACCGACAATAATCCAGCTACGAAAACCACTCGTACTCCAACAATCCCGGGACGCGACGGTACAGCTTACGCCAAGGGAAAATAGTCAAAAAACGGAAACTGCCGACAGGATGATCGACGGAATTAGTTCGCCGGGAAGTGCACCATTCCGTCGTCGTCGAATTTGAAGCCGGCCTCCTGGAGGCGTGCCTTCGCGGGCTCAACACCCTCTTCGAAAGTCATGACATCAGGGTTGTGGAACTCGCCGAATGCCGGCGAAATCAGGTTGAAACCCTTCTCTGGGAAGCCAAAGAGCAGCTGATCGACGATCGCCGTCTTCGGGATCGAGTGAACCGCTGCCTGGCGGACAGCACGTTGATCGAGCCCCGGCACACGCTCGTTCATGCTCATGTGCCACCACGAGTCGCCCGGCATCTGCTTGACGCTGATCTGATCAAGGTCCTGGTTGTCCGAGAGCTGTTTGCCGATCCGCGAGAACGGCAGGTAGTTCAACTCACCCTGCTTCAACAGCGACCACACCGTCGACGCTTCCGGAATGATCCGCCAAATCCGGCTGTCGAAATTGGTCGGCCGCCAGTGGTCGCCGTTCCGGACGAGACCCAGTTCCGAACCTGTGTCCCAGTAGTCGAACTCCATCGGCCCGGAGCCGACCGGTTCCTTGACCTGCATCTGGTTGGGTTGATCCCGCCCTTCCCAGATGTGCTGGGGCAGGATCGGAATTTGGCTAGAGAACAACGTATGCACTGGACCCGGTGCGCCGTCCTCGGTGAAGTTCACCTGGACCGTCTGGCTATCGATCGCTTCGGCATCGCTGTACATTTCATACTGCGTGGAGTACAGCGGGATCTCGTTTTCTTTGATGTAATTCAGCGTGAAGGCGACATCCTCGGCGGTAACGTCCTCGCCGTCGTGGAACTGGTGGTCCTTCAGCATGTACCGCATCGTGGTCCGGTCGGGCCGTTCCCAATCGTTGGCTAGCCCAAGCTCGGGGTCCGGCTGCAGATCGGGGTTGAAGCGAACCAGGTTGTCGTAGAGGACGTCGAACTGATGGAGGAGCTTGGACTCGTTGTTGAATCCAAGCACGTTCAGCGTCCCCAGCGTCTC
>JBDGPX010000066.1:0-229 GCA_042219475.1 Halobacteriales archaeon | reverse complement strand
GACCACGAGCCCCGGAGCTGGTTTTTCTTGTTGTCGACCTCGATCGAGGTCATGTTGTAGTAACCGTTGTAGCCACCGAGATGGTCGACCCAACCCGATACCTGATTACTGTTATACGCCATCAGGAGCGGCATCTGCGTGATCGCGTTAATCGGACAGTCACGCGTGATGACTTCCTGGATGTCGTGAAGCAGGTTGATCCGCTCCTGGCGATCGGTCGTCTGCATCT
>JBDGPX010000113.1:0-14985 GCA_042219475.1 Halobacteriales archaeon | reverse complement strand
TCGCGAGCACGCCGTCCTGGGAGGAATTCTCCCAGGTATCGAAGATCGCCGGCGCGGGCATCATCCTCGTCGGCATAGTCGGATTCGTCATTTTCGCCATCATGACGCTACTTCCGGGGTGATCACGGATGGGAATGTTCGCCGTCAAGACGACCGCCAGTCAGGAACAGACCGTCGCGGACATGATCGCCAGCCGCGAGGAGCCGGAGATCCACGCGGTCCTTGCCCCCGATTCGTTGACCAGTTACGTCATGGTCGAATCGGACGGCACCGCCGTGATCGAGCGCGTGCTCGATGAGATCCCTCACGCACGCGGACTCGTCCCGGGTGAATCGGGGATCGCGGAGGTCGAACACTTCCTCTCGCCAAAGCCGGATGTCGAAGGGATCGCCGAGGGCGACATCGTCGAACTCATCGCCGGACCGTTCAAAGGGGAGAAAGCCCAAGTCCAGCGAATCGATGAAGGCAAAGACCAGGTCACTGTCGAACTCTACGAGGCGACGGTGCCGATTCCGGTGACGGTCCGTGGCGATCAGATTCGAGTCCTGGACAGCGACGAGCGGTGAGCGCGGTCGCTCTGCTCTACACGAAGATTATATAACCGGTTCAGGAACCGCCACCACTGTTAGTGACGACATCGGATGGCCGAGGCTGTGAGATCGATCAGTCGTCTGCAGTAACCGGCTGTCGGCTCGTGTCGGTCTCGAATTCCCGGAGGAGTTCGTCGACATCAACGACGGCCTCGATCGACTCTTTGACGTTCTCCCGATGCCGGATCTCGTCGGAATCAGCATCATACGCCCGGACGTATTCGGCCCGGGTATGCTCATCAAAGACGTGTCGAATCGCGAGGTAACCCTCGTGGACGGGGTCACCACAGATCTGACACTCTTTTTGGCCGTGAGCCGCCACTTGGTGGCGGATGAGATCCGCCGGCGACTCGAACCGCTTCCCACAGCCGGCGATAGCGCACGCCCAGTTAGTCATATGATCATGAATACTGATGTAGTCACCCGTTAAAACCGTTTCCCCGTTTAGCCGCCTGATTTCGGCAGTTTCAGGCCTTAGTTACAAGAAATGATAATCCGGTTAGGAGAAATATGACGCCAGTCTGACGAGCAGCTGACGGTCGACCGGAGACAATCAAAGCGCAATCGATAGGACGCTGCATCGAGAACGAGCGCTCGTGAGTGCCGCCGCGTGTCGGGTCGATCTGCACGTCAAAGTGCTTGACGACCGTGTCGTTCGCCGGGCCAAAGCACAAGGGCTAGATGCGCTGGTGTATGCCCCCCACTTCCGCCGGCTTCCGGCGATCGAACGAGAGGCAGCCGCCTACAGCGACGATGACCTCGAGATCATTCCCGCCCGGGAGGTCTTCACCGGGTCCTGGCGCAACCGCAAGCACGTATTGGCCCTCGATCTGGCGGCACCAGTACCCGATTTCATCACTCTCGAGGGTGCCATGTCTGCCTTTGCCGATCAGGAGGCCGTCGTCCTTGTTCCCCATCCCGAGTTCGCGACTGTAAGCCTCACTGCCGCTGATCTTCGACAATATCAACAACAGATCGACGCCATCGAGACCTACAATCCAAAGCATCTCGCCTACCATAATCGTCGAGCGACCATCCTCGCCGAACGGACAGGCGTGCCGAAGTTTACCTCCTCGTATGCCCACCTTCGTCACACGGTCGGGGAGGCTTGGACGACGTTCCCCGGCATCGAACCGCGAATTGAGACGATCATCGACGCGTTACGAACCGGGACCCAACGACACATCGAGTATCGAGCGGGACTGAGCCATCGACTGCGATGTCTCGCCGAGATCGCCCATCTCGGGTGGGAGAACAGCTGGAAGAAGTTCGATCGCGTCATTCTCCACGATATAGAGGCGACCCATCCCCGTCATCCGGCTTATGAAGGACGATTCGACGACGTCGCTGTCTATTGAACGGAAGATCAGAGACCGATGGCGATCGTGATCGACCGCGTGAGATCGGTGACCGGCAGATCGAGCCGAACGATCGCAAACACCGCCGCCAGCTCAACGGCAGTCACGAATACCGTCATCAGATCCGAGTATTTGCTCGACACCGGGACGCCGAAGGGGACATCGAACTCCTTCTCGTAGGGGTAAAACAACGCGATCCCGCGCTTGCTCCCGAGGAGATCGAGGACGTAGTGGGTCAGGACGCCGATCCAGACGAACTTGAGATTGCCAAATAGCGACGGCCACGCTACGAAGAGGGCCAACACCGGCAGGTTGTGGAGTGTCTTCCGATGGCGGCCAAAGGCCGTATCCACGTCGGGGAACAACGCACCGAGAACGACCGGAAGGCTCACTTCCGCGATCATCTCGAAGGTCGGGATATCGCCGGCCGGTTTGAGGATATAGCCGATACCGATGGCCAGCAGGATCGCGTTGAGAACATGACCGCGCTTGTTCATGCCCAGGCCACGCCGTGGCGAGCCCTAAGCGGTTTCGGTGCCTGGAGGGGTATCGGTCGACTCGGCTGATTCGAAAAGCAGTTCCAAGGCGGTACGGGCGGCCCGTTCCTTCACCGCGAGCCGTGGGCCATCGAATTCATACCGTTCGACGCGAGCGTATGACGCCTCCGTGCCCCAGGGTGCGGCATAAGCAAGGCCGATGAAGACTGTTCCGACGGGCTTGTCCGGCTTGGCACCGCCCGGCCCCGCGATACCGGTGGTCGCGAGCCCCCACGTCGTATCGGCCCGGTCACGGACCGATCGAGCCATCGATCGGGTGACGGGGGCACTCACAGCGCCGTGTTCATCCAGTTGCTCGCGGGGGATCCCGAGCGTCGTTCGTAAGGAATCATAGGAGTAGGTGACGAAGCCACGATCGACGTAGGCACTCGATCCCGGCACATCGGTGAGCAGGGTCGTAATGAGCCCGCCCGTACAGGCCTCCCCGACGGCGACCGTCATCTCCGCCTCACGGAGACGGTCGCCGACCCGTTCTTCGATCGGAGGGTCGGCGGCGAACTCGCGCATATCGGTACGAGGGACAGCAGCCTCAAAAACGTACACCGTCGGGACGATGGGTGACGAAAGAGCCAGGTAGAGGGGAGTGTTTCGGGACGGTATGGACTACGAGACGCCGCTGTTCTTCTACGTAATGGAGTACGCTGGCGATGCAGATCACGACGTCATCGATATGGTAAGCGGAAATCCCGACTGGGGACCGCCACCGGCGCTCCGTGAGGGGCTTCGCGAATATGCCGAACTCGATGACGAGCACTTCCTCTATCCGCCAAGCGAGGGGCTTCGCGAGCTCCGTGAGGAGATCGCCGCCCGACGGAACGTCGATCCGGGGCAGGTGTTGATCACCAACGGCGGTGGCGAGGCCAATTATCTCAGCATGGCGCGGGCATTAGAGCGCGAACGCGGCTCGGAGGTCATCCTCACCGATCCGGTGTACCCGTACTACCCCGGCAAGACCAAGATGCTCGGCGGGACGGCCCGGTTCGTCGCCACTGACCGCGATGGCTCTCTCGATCCCGAACGGGTACGGACGGTCGCCAACGAGGATACTGCCTGCATCGTCGTCAACACGCCAAACAATCCCAGCGGTGCGGTCTACGGTGAAGCAACGATGGAGGCGCTCGTCACCATCGCCGAGGAGTACGACGCGTTGGTGGTCAGCGACGAAGTCTACGACCACTACGACTTCTCCGGTGAGTTCACGAGCGCGCTCGCGTTCGATTCCGATCACCGAGTCGTGACGAACTCCTTTTCGAAGTCCATGGCCATCACCGGCCTCCGGGTCGGCTACGCGATCTTTCCGTCCGATCTAGTCGACGTCGCGGCGACGCGGCACATGCTCACCAACGTAACGAGCAGCCGCCCGTCGATGTACGCCGTCCTCAACGCACTCCGGGAAACCCCACCATCGTACTACGAGGAACGACGGGCACAACTGGCCGATCGTGTCGACCGATTCACCGAGGCACTCGACGCTGCCGGGGCGGAGTACACCCGACCGGCGGGTGGGTTCTACGTGATGGCCCGGTTCGAGGGGTACCCGGGCACCCTCGAAAACGTCGAACGGCTCATCGACGAGGCGGGTGTCGCCGGGATGCCCGGCGAGACGTTCGGCTCTGCCCGGGAGGAGTGGCTCCGCTTTGCCCTCGTCAGTCCACGCGTCGAGGAAGCGGCCGGCCGGCTAGCGTCGTTTTTCGCCTGAACGGCCGTCGGGGACCGACGGCCTCACATACGCTGATCCGAAACCTCGGACATGGGCGAACTCGATGTCGAGGCGGTCGAGGCCGTCGAACGCGACGCGACCGAGTACGTGCTTTACGGCGGGAAAGGCGGTGTTGGCAAGACGACAATGGCGGCGGCGACGGGGCTGGCGAGTGCCGCGGCGGACACGGCGACGCTGATCGTCTCGACGGACCCCGCCCACTCGCTTTCGGATACCTTCGAGCGGGATATCCCACCGGAACCGACGCGGATCCACGATGAGTACCCTCTCTACGGCGCGGAGATCGATCCCGACGCCGCGATGGCCGAGACGCCGCTCTTCGGCGAGGACGGTGAGGCCGGCGGCGGCATGCTCGGTGGGCTCGGTGGGCTCGGGGAGTTACTCGGCGAGACAGCACCCGAACAGGAGGGCGATCCGTTGGGGATGGGGCTTGGCGGTGCTGTTCCGGGCGCTGATGAGGCGGCTGCCTTCCAACAGCTGCTCCGCTATCTCGATGATGACCGGTTCGAGCGGGTCGTGATCGACACGGCCCCGACGGGACATACCCTCCGGTTGCTCGAACTCCCGGATGTCATGGAGACGATGGTCGGCCGGCTACTCCGGCTCCGCGAGCGGTTTCAGGGGATGATGGGCGGTATCACCGATCTGTTCGGCGACGACGACGACACCGAGATGCCTGACGCCGAGGAGATCCCACAGGACCTCGAAGCGTTGAGCGAACGGATCGAGCGCCTGCGCGCGACGCTGCAAGACCCGTCCCGGACGGATTTCCGGATCGTCATGGTCCCCGAGGAGATGAGCATTCTCGAATCCCAACGGCTGCGGAGCCAGCTCGAAGGGTTCGATATCCCCGTCGGAACCGTCGTCGTCAACCGAGTCATGGAAGATCTCGCGGACATCACCGGCGAGGAGACCGATGCCGACTTCGTCGCGCCGAACATCGAGACCTGCGAGTTCTGCAAACGGCGCTGGGAAGTCCAACAGACGGCGTTGAACCGAGCACAGGAGCTGTTCCGACACCGAACGGTCCGACGGGTTCCCCTGTTCGCCGACGAAGTCCGGGGGGAGTCGATGTTACGGGTCGTCGCCCGGTGTCTCGCGGAATGACGCCGATTACGCCACAACGTGACGGATAACCCCATAAAGTCGATCGCGCCACCGGTCGGGGACGTACCGGCCGAGCAACACAAGCTTGGCGAACCGGCCGACCGGATACCGCGGGGCCGGATCCGTACAGCTGGCCGCATTGAGGATCACGTCGGCGACGTCGTCGGGCTCACTCGCGGCGATCCCGGAACCACCGAGCAGTTGGACGTCCTCGAAGAGCCGGTAGAAAGCATCGTACTCGCCAGTCCGGGCGGATGCAGATGGGACATCCTCCTCGGCCCGGTCCCGGAACGCCGTGTCGACCGGCCCGGGCTCGATAAGGACAACATCGATCCCGAACTGAGCGACTTCGGGCCGGAGTGCATCGCTCATCGCCTCGAGGGCTGCCTTCGACCCACCGTAGACACCACCGCCGGGGTGGACGACCCGGGCGGTGACACTTGAGAGATTGATGATCGTCCCGTCGCCGCGCTCCCGCATGTGCGGTAACACAGCTCTGATCAGTCGGTGGGGCCCATAGACGTTCACGTCGTATTGACGGTGAACGGCACCGATCGGGATCTCTTCGACCGGGCCGTACTGGCCGATCCCGGCGTTGTTGACCAGACAATCGATGCGCCCCGCATCGGTGTGGACCTGCTCGACGACCGACTGCACCTGTTCGGTGTCGGTGACATCGAGCGCCAGCGTCTCACAGCCGGCCGCCGCGAGTCCCGTGATATCGGCGGGGTCACGAGCCGTCGCATAGACCGTCCATTCGGCATCGAGAAACGCACGGGCGGCTGCGTTCCCGATCCCCGACGAACAACCAGTGAGCAACACCGTCCGGTTTGACATGAACGGCTGTTTACCGCCGGGCGTGTTAACCGTTCGAGTTTCCGCCATCGGATGTCCGGTCGGCGGCGAGATCATCGGCGACCTCACCAGCGTAGCGATCGGCCAGCCGGATCGGTTCGGGTAGCTTATAACCCGAACACAACGCCTCGACGCAGTCGGCCGCAGTCTCGACCCCGACTCGGTGCCCGGGACTAACGTACACCGGATTGATGTATCGATCCCCGGTGTCGTATTGGCGCGTCTGGACCGCGGCGCCGATGATCGTCCCGGTGGGGGCCGAAACGCTGTCATCGGCCTCGATCAGCACCCGTCCACCGGCGGGCAACGGATCCGCAAGCGACTCCCGAGGGTGACCACAGAGGAGGTTCTTCGCCACGCCGATGCTCTGGCGGTCGAGCGTGACGCCGATGTGGGTCGCCAGCCCGGCCTGCCGGAAGTGGATGCGGCCACTGCCGTCGAAGAGGACGAGATCGGGATCACTATCGAGGGCCTCGAAAGCGGCCAAGATCGATCCACCCTCACGAAAGGAGAGCAGCCCAGGAATATAGGGGATCTCCAACGGAGCGTCGGCCCAGACACGTTCGACGATCTCCCCATCGCGGAGAACCACGATCGCACTCACTGTACGATCATCGAGGAATGCCTGATCGACGCCGGCGACGAGATCAGTCTCAACGGATCCCGGATCGCGGGGCGGATCATCGGCGAATCGAGCCGCAGCGGCGATCTCGTGTTGGAGCGCCTCCATCTCCTCGCGGGTCAACGACGGATTCGGAACGAATCGCTCACGGTCGTCCATCGCCGATCAGAACCGGCCGGGACCGCCGGGACCACCGGGACCGCCCGGGCCACCGGGGCCGCCACGACCGAACTGAAGCTGTTCGGGCACCCGCTCGCCCTCACGACGGAGCTTCTCGCCGTAGGCGAGTCCAACGACAAGCCCGGCTAGGTGGGCCAGATGGGCGGTCCCACCGGCACCGATCCCGCCGCCGAGCGCGATGAACACGGAGTAGCCGGCGAACCCGATCGTCAACAGCCACAGCGGAACGGGCAGAATGAAATACAGATACACCCTGAGATGTGGGTTCAACACCGTGAGCACACCCATGACCGCCATGATGGCACCACTCGCCCCGACGACGGCGCTGAACTCCCCGAGGGCGATCGCCGTGCCGACCTGGGCCAGCCCGGCGATGATGCCGCTAACGAGAAACAGAGCAATGAACTTCCGGGTCCCGACACGTCGTTCGACTACCGGGCCGAAGAAGTACAGCACGATCGAGTTGACCGCGATGTGGCCGAAGCCGCCATGCGAGAAGATCGACGTCACCCAGGTCCAGACGTACTCGGGATGGGCCGATGAGAGGACGAAGACACTCTCCCAGAGCGGCGATCCGCGGGGGGCGATCAACAGCGGGAAGATCGCGAACTCGATGAGAAACCACACCCACATGATCCCCAAAAAGAGATAGCTGGCGTTGCCCCGGAAGTAGCTAACGAAGCTCCCGGGACCGGTACTGACGCCGATTCGTTCGAGAATATCATCCGAGGCGGTGGTCCGTCCGGGGTTGTTCACGCTGTCGTCAAAGCCGCTGTCGAAGACGCCTTTGGGATCGTTCCACTCCTCGAGCCCTGGACAGTCGTGGTTCTCGGGAAGGCGGTGGTCGGCACAGAAAGTCCCGCCACAGTAGCGGCACTTATACGGCATGTTCTCATCCTGACCACACAGGTCGCACTTCGCCATTGGATGTCCGTTTGAACCCGCCGAGGAAAGGGATTTGGGTCGCGGCGCAGACGATCCCCAGCCACGGATACCATAACGGGCTGAAGAGCGATTTTTGTGTCCGGCACCGATAGGACCAGCTGTGAAAGAGTACGAGCGCAAGGGGCTGCTCGAACGGATCGATCGTGAGGGGGCGACGATCGGCGCCGAAATCCCCGATCGTGTGACGATCCAAGGCGAGGAAATCGATCTACGGGATTTCGTCTTCGAGATCAAACGCCGGGAGACGATCCCCGCTGGCGAACGCAAGCGGGTCGACCAGGCCAAAAAGAACCTTCGGCGCGAACGACTTCAGCGGAAACAGCGCCTCGAGGAGGCCGACATCTCATATGAGGAAGGCGAACGGTTGGTCGACGTGATCATCGGGATCGATCGGGCATTGAACGCCCTCGAGAACCTCGAAAGTCCCGACCTCGAACAGCAGGCACAGGCCCAAGAGGCCAAGGACCGCAAGCGTTGGATGAACTTCCTCAAGAAAGCCCTCGGCCAGGACGGTGACGGCGCCAACCGACGGGGGCGTGGATGAGATGGCTCGACTGAACGCGGAGCTGGCGGCGTATTTCGAGGAATACGCCGATCGGCTCGAAGCCCAGGGCGATGAGTACCGACCGCGAAGCTATCGACGGGCCGCCGAAAATATCCGGGACATCGACGTGGCGATCGAGGAACTCGCCGCCGATGGCCAATCCGCCCTCGAGGAGATCGATGGGATCGGCGAGTCGATCGCCGCGAAGATCATCGAGTACGTCGACACCGGAACGGTCGAATCGATCGAGGAAACCCGCGAGGAACTGCCCGTCGACATGACGGCGTTGACCGCCGTCGAAGGTGTCGGGCCGAAGACCGTCGGCGATCTCTATCGCGAGCTCGGAATCACCGATCTCGATGACCTCGAAGCGGCCGCCGAGGCCGGTGAGATCCGGGAACTCGACGGCTACGGCGAGATAACCGAACGGAACATCCTCGAGAACATCCCCTTCGCCCGCCAGGCCCAAGCGCGGACGGCCATCGGCGACGCCCGCCCCCTCGGTGACGCTATCGTCGGCCATCTCCAGCGAAACGACCTCATTGAGCAGTGCGAGCTCGGGGGTTCGCTCCGTCGGTGGCGCGAGACGGTCGGTGACATCGACGTCCTAGTCGCCACTACGGATCACGATGCCGCCGTCGACTCCTTCCTCGAATGGGCGGAAATCGACGAGACGATCGAGGCCGGCGAGCAGAAGGCTAGTGTTCGGGCCGACGGAATGCGGATCGATCTCCGCATCGTCGATCCATCGGACTGGGGAAGTGCACTGCAGTATTTCACCGGGAGCAAGGACCACAACGTCGAGCTCCGCAACCGGGCAATCGATCGGGACCTGAAGATGAACGAGTACGGCGTCTTCGACGTGAGCGACATCGAGGATTCCGATGCGGGTCAACGGGTCGGCGATCGAATCGCCGGCGAAACCGAGGAGGGGATGTATACGGCCGTCGATCTCCCCTGGATCCCGCCGGAGCTCCGTGAAGGCCGCGGCGAAATCGAGGCCGCCGATGCCGGCGAGCTCCCGACATTGATCGAGCTTGCGGATCTCCGGGGCGACCTCCACACCCACACCGACTGGTCGGACGGTGGCGCGACGATCGAGACAATGATCCAGGCGGCCGAAGCCTACGGCCATGACTACGTCTGTATAACCGATCACGCAAGCGGGCCCGGCGTCGTCGGCGGGATGGGACTCGACACGGCAGATATCGAAGAGCAGATGGCGACGATCCGCCAGACGGTTGCCGATCTCCAGCCCGAAATCGACGTGCTCTGTGGGATCGAGGCCAATATCGCGGCCGACGGAAGCCTTGCGATCGACGATGGGGTACTCGCGGACCTCGATATCGTCATCGCCTCGCCCCACAGCGCGCTCGACGGCGACGGCACCGGGCGGCTCTGTGAGGCCATGACCCATTCCGCAGTCGACGTCATCGGACACCCGAGTGGTCGGCAGATCAACCAGCGGGCCGGTCTGGATCTCGACATCGAAACGGTGGCGGAAACCGCCGCCGAGACCGGGACCGCCCTCGAACTCAACAGCAATCCCATCCGACTTGACCTCTGGGATACGGCGATCGAAACGACCGTCGAGACCGGTGGGACGATCGCGATCAACACCGACGCACACAGTCCCGAAGAGTACGGGCTGATCCGATATGGGATCAAAACCGCCCGTCGGGGATGGGCTGAGCCGGGTGACGTGCTCAACACCCGATCGGTCGATGGCCTGCGTGAATTCCTCCACTGAACGATGGTGTCCACCGACGAGCGATTCCTGCTGGACGTGATGCTCGGCAAGCTCGCGACGTATCTCCGGATGGTGGGCTATGATACCGCGTATGCGCTTGATCGTGGCGTCGAGGCCGACGACGAGCTCCTCGCGCTCGCCGAGGAAGAGGATCGCCGGCTGGTGACCCGCGATCGACAGGTCGCCGAACAGGCCGACGATGCACTCTTGCTGACCGGCCGTGCCATCGAGGACCAACTCGACGAACTCAGTGCCGCAGGCGTGGCACTCGCCCTCGACAGACCGCGTCGATGTGCGGCCTGTAACGGCCAGCTCGATCGGCTCCCGCCCGTAGCGACAACGGAGGATGCCGCTCCGGACCCGTCCGAACACCCCGTCTGGCGGTGTCGACGGTGTGGCCAATCGTTCTGGCGGGGCAGTCACTGGGACGACGTCGCCGAACGGCTCGAACGGGTTCGAGATACCCCACCGGGGACCTAACAATCCAGGGAAACCCAGCGAGCTCGAGGATCACCGCTTGAGGTTCGGATCCCAGTGCTCGCAGGCCTCCATGTCGCTCATTTGCTCTTCGTAGTAGCCACAGTAAGGACGCATTCCCGATTCGGTTTGGACGTAATCGAAATGTGTACAGGTGCCACAGTACTGATCGGAGGTCCTCGCCGGGTCGCTCCGATCGGCCGATTGATCACCCCTTCCCTGCGGATCGTTCCACTCCCGTTCGCCGGCCTCGCTTGCGGACGCCTCGGCAGTAGCCGGTTCGGGCGACTGGATTACCTCGGCGTCGGTCCCGCCATCGCTGGTCGCCACGTCCCGTCGGGCCACTTCATCCCGGTCGACCGATCCGACAACCCCAACCCCGCCGAGCGCCGACGTATCACCCTTCGATCCCGATGATTGCTCCTCGCGAGGGACTTCGATGACCTTGGTCTCCCCGTCGACAGTCCGTTCGAGCCGGAGCATCCCACCCGGATCGTTGCGCGTTTTGAAGTTCGTGATCGCAACGAACATAGACCAGAAGGTCGTGATCGTTCCGAAGAAGTAGACGGCGACGACCGGTAACGTGAGGTGATCCGGCGTCGCGCCGAGCCACCGACTCGGATAGGCATACCAAAAGAGCGCGACACCGAAGATCGCGATACTGGCCCCGATGACGGCGGTGGCACGTTCGCGTGCGCTCGCCGGTAACACCGTGAAGATACCGACGAATACCCCCGGTACCCCGAGCCCGGCAAGCACACCGGCGATTTTCCGTGCCCCGAAGATGCCGATACCAACGGTGGCGAGGAGATCCGTCGTGGCAAAGACGATCGCCACCACGACCGCAAGCGTGCCCGCGGCGAACAACCCCGTCCCGAGATAGAGCCGTCGCCGGCTCCTCCCCTTCATCTGTTCATAGACTTCCGCGAGGCTGGCCATACCGTCGATTCGGCATCGAAGGTCAAAAGGATACGTCAGACAATCGGCTGACATCTTCGAATCCAGGATCATCAGCCGATGACGAAGCACTTAATCGATGTCCTGTCGAAGCTCTGGGCATGGCCGAGGACACCGAGGAAGAACAGGACGAGGAGGCCGAAGGGCCGGCCGTCGAGCTCGGTGAGGCCCCAGCCGTCGAAGGGGCGCCGATCGCCCGTGTCGCCTCTCGGCTGACGTGGCCGATCGAACGTAGCGAGATCGACCGCAAGGAAGGCGACACCGAGATCCGGACCCCGGACGGCCCGATGGCGCTTTCGACGGTGCTTGAGGACGTCGAGACGAGCTATTTTGACGGCCGCCAGGAGTTCGTCCACGCCGTCGAGGCCGTCATCGGTACGGGACCGGTTCCGACGGTCGAGGAGTAACGCGACGCCGGTCAGTCACCGGTGCCGTCCGGTAGCGACGTCCGCGGGAACCGCACACTTAACCATCGGGAGGACTAGCCACTCGATAGCCGTGTCCGTCGTACGGGCCGTCAACAACCGGCTACCGACGACCTCCTGGGTCACCCTCTCACTCATCATTGGCGGGATACTGACCGTCGCCTGGATGAGCTGGGAGTCACAGGGCCTCGATGCCCGCGTCGTCCGGGACAGCGTGACGTTCATCATCATACCGTCAGCGCTTGCCCTGTATTTCGGAAAGGACCTGGGCTGGCGGATCGATCGACGGGCCATCCGGAACTCGATCTTGCTTGCGCTGTTCGTGTTACCCTTCTATCTCGTCGGCTCGTCGCTGCCGTCGATCCGGGCATACTATCCGATGTGGGGGCTCGAAACGGCCGCTAGTGGCCCCTTTCTATGGCACGCCGCCAAACAGTTCGTAGTCGTGCTCGCCGCCGAAACGTACTATCGCGGCCTGCTCTGTGTCGGCGTTCGGCGGATCGGATTCAAGAGCGTCTTCATCAGTCCCATCGCCTATGCGCTTGCCCATGCCGCAAAGCCACCGATCGAGCTGTTGCTCTCGGGGCCGACCGACGTGCTCTTCGGCGCGGTCGATTACAAGAGCCGCTCGATCCTCCCGTCGATCATCGCTCACGGTGCCGGGTTGGCACTGCTGGATTGGCTCGTGCTCCATCCGCCGTTGCTCGATCCGTCGACGGTCGTACGGTGGCTCTCCTGGCTGCCAATTCCTCTCTAATCCGGATGGCAAACGGATCGACATCCCTAGTGACGCGATTCTTTTTTCGTCCGGCAGCGAAGGGATTGTATGAGCTTGCCAATCGATCCCGCCGGTATCGATCCGACAGACATCGGCCAGAAGCGAGCGACAATTGATATGGATCACGCGGCTGCCGTCGAACACGTCCGTGAGGTCTTCACCGATGTCGGCTTTGGGATTCCGGTCGAATTCTCGCCATCGGAGCTTCTCAACGAGAAAGTCGACGCCGACCGAGATCCCTACTACGTACTCGGTGCCTGCAATCCCGCGATCGCGGATCGAGCCCTTGACGTGACCAACGAGATCGGCGGGCTGTTTCCCTGTGGGGTCGTCGTCTGGGAGGAAGAACCGGGTGTCCAAACGGTGTATCACGTGAGCATCATGCGGATCGCCCGACTGGTCGGGATCGCCCCGGACACCGAAGCATGGGCGGAGATCGTCGCCGACACCGGCGCGATGGTCGACGAAGCCTTCGAACGCCTCGGCGAAGAGGTATGAACGAAGCTATCCAAACAACGTCCCGAGCGTGGGAATAGTCCCGAGAACCGCCCCAGTCGGCGGCGATCCCATTTGGAAGGCGAGGTATGCCATCGCGAACAACGTCGCATTGTAGGCGCCGTGGATCACCGCCGGAACGACGATGTTGTCGGTTCGCTCGTAGGCGGTGCCGAACACGAGGCTCGGAAGGAAGAGCACCGCGATCGTGACGAGCCGCCCCTGTGCAGAGCCGGTGAGGGCGACGAAGTGCACGGCCGCAAACACGGCGCTCGCGAGGACGATCGCGGGAACCGGTCGGAGGATCTCACGGAAGGTCCCCTGGACGACACCGCGGAACAGCAACTCCTCGCCGGGACCGATCAACAGAAAGGAGAGCGGGATGAGCGCGAGCAATACGGTCGGATCCCGGGCCCCGATCTCTCCGATCTGGTTGGAGGCCGGTTCTAACCCCGCGGTGATGACGATCGCCACCCCGACACCGACGGCGGCGAACGCGAGGACGTAACCGCCGACGATCCAGCCGAGTTCCGAGACCGATGGCGTGCGAACCGGGACGAATTCGGCCCCGAGACCACGGTATCGGAGATACAGGAGGGCAACCCCACCGAATGCGATCCCTTGGGTCAACACCAACGAGAGGACGACAAGCAGTAGAATGGGCAAACCACCGACCAGCGCCCGGAGCGCAAAGCCGGCGGCGATCGAGAGTCCGCCACCGACAAGGAGCCCCAAAAGACACACGCCGACCGCGAGCAACGGTCGCCGCCAGGCGGCAGTATCGACGTTCCGAACGGACATACCCGTAATCGGTACCGCCGCGGTAAAACACTCGGGATCAAGACCGTCGCCGGCGTCTGGTCCGGTCAGCCGAACTCCGTCAAGTTCGCCTGGAGGCCACTGACGAGATCGGATTTCCGCCGGAGATCGGTCATCGACACCGGGAGCCGCGGAACGATATCGGTCACGGCATCGTGCAGGGACGTCGCCTCACCATAAGGACCCTCGAAGGCGTTGCGGACGCTCTCTCTGATCTGCCAGACGCCGACCGGCGCCCAGTAGTCGTCGGAAACTTCCCGGAGAACCAAACATTTCGCCTGACGGCCGATGTCATTTAGATGCTCAAGGACGCCCAGTCGGGCGGCGTAGTAGGCCCCCGCGGTCTCATCGACATACCCCGTTCGACCCTCGAATCCCTCGCTGGCACTCGTCAGCCACGTCTCGCCGGTCGGGTCCTGATTCCAGACGCTGCCGGGGGCTTTCATCTCGACCAGTTCGAACTCCCACTGGCCGGGTTCAAGGATGATCCAATAGCGGTTCCCCATGTATTCGTTGAGCCAGACCTGTGTCTCGTTGATGCTCGGAGCGTTTCGGATCTGCCCCCGGAGGAACTTACCGATGGTGTCATCGACGGCAGTAATCGACCACCGCGTCGGGACCAGCCGACGGTTCTCGCCGCGACCTAATGCCCCCGCCGAGAGGACATCATCGATGTCATAGACGTCAAAGCCCCGCCGGTAGAGGTAGACCATCGCTCCTTCGGCCCGCCAGTCGTCGTCCTCGAGGGTCTTCTTGATCGGCCGTGGTACGTGCGGGTTCTCCGCGAGCTGGGCACTCTCGGCGGT
>JBDGPX010000097.1:8315-15396 GCA_042219475.1 Halobacteriales archaeon | reverse complement strand
CACGGCCCGCAAGCGGTGCCGAACACCTCTTTTCACACCAACTCGACCGCATCGCCCCGGGCCAGGCGCTTCACGGCCACCAGGTCGGCGTCGGCACTATCATGAGTATGTACCTCCACGACGGTGATGACGGTCCATGGCGCGGGATCCGCGACGCGCTCGCGACCATTGACGCACCCACCACCGCCGAGGAGCTCGGGATCGACCCCGATGCGATCATCGAGGCGCTGACGACCGCCCACGAGATCAGGGATCGCTACACGATCCTCGGCAACGGCATTCACGAGTCGGCGGCCCGCGAGGTCGCCCGGCGAACCGGTGTGATCTGAGACCGGCAGCGACTGTGTTCACGTGATCTGGCAAGGCCCCTTCGCCGATGCGTTCCGAATCACTCTGTCCGATGCTACGATCGTGATCGTGAACGCGCCGACTGTCGAGACACTGACCGCGGTTCATCGGCCGGCTGACACCGCGGGCATATAGTCATTGATCGCTGACCACGCCCCTAGACGTGCTCGTCGAGGAATCCGACAATCCGTCGGTACGCCTCGATCCGGTTTTCGAGCTTGCTGAAGCCGTGGCCCTCGTCGTCGAAGATCACCTTCTCGACGGGGACGTGTTCGGATGCTTTCTCGACGATCTGTTCGGCCTCGCCGACCGGCACCCGCGGATCGTTCGCCCCGTGTAACACCATCAGTGGGGCCCGGATCCGATCGATGTTGTTGATCGGGCTGATCTCCTCGAGGAACTCCCGGTCCTCCTCGAGGCTTCCGTATTCGGCCTCCCGGAGTTCCCGGCGCCAGCTCCCCGTGTTTTCGAGAAACGTCACGAAGTTCGCGATGCCGACGATATCGATGCCGGCGGCCCACAGTTCGGGATACTCCGTCAGGCTCGCGAGCACCATGAATCCGCCGTAGGACCCACCCATCGCGACGATGCGGTCGGGATCGATCCGGTCGTTCGTTCCGAGCCACTCGACGCCGGCTTTGATGTCATTGACCGAATCCATCCGATTGCGGACGTCGTCCAGCCGGGAGTAGGCCTTCCCGTAGCCGGTCGAGCCCCGGACGTTCGGCTCGAAAACGGCGTAGCCGTTCGCGAGGAAGTACTGCTTGACGGGGTTGAACGAGGGTCGGCGTTGGCTCTCAGGCCCGCCGTGAATGTCGACGATCACCGGACGCCGTTCTTCGCCCTCGTCCCCGGCTGGAACCGACAGGTATGCCGGGATTTCCCGGTCGTCGAAGCTCCCGTACCTGACGATTTCGGCGGTTCGAAACGTCTCGCGGGGGATCCCCGCCGTCGCCGCCCGCGTCCACCGTTCCACCTCGCCGCTCTCGATATCGATCACATAGACGTTCGCGTTCCGGGTCGCTCCGGTGACGGTGATCGCGAATCGCTCGCCGTCGGGATCGAAATCGACCCCACCATAGACGCCATCCGGAAGCACCGGGCTCGGATAGGTCGAGATGGTTAGTTCGTCGGTCAGCTCGCCGACGGTCAACTCGGTGTAGCCGTCGAGGTTCCGCGAATAGACGATGCGGCCAGTATCCTCGTCGATCGAGACGCCGTCGACGTTCCACCCCCCGCCCGATTCGACGGTTTGTCTCTTGAGGTCATCGAGTTCCAACCGCGCGAGGTATGTCGTATCCGTCCCCTCGTCGGTGGTGAGATAGAGCGCCTCGCCGTCGGGCGCCCACTGGACACTCCCGTAGCGGACGTCACCCTCGTGTGGAGTCACGTGGGTCAAGTCACCGGTGTCGATATCCAATACGTAGACGTCCTGATCGAAGTTGGAGTAGGCCTCGTGGACGAGCAATCGATCGTCGTCGGGACTCCACCCGCCCACCGACAGCCAACCGTCGCCCTCGTGAACCAGCTCGGCGTCATCGCCGGTCTCGTCACGGTCCTGGGTGTAGATGTCGAACACCGCCTCGTCACGGCGGTTCGACGCGAAGGCGAACGCTGTCCCATCGCTGTTCCAGCCACCCCAGCGGTGTTTGGCATCAGGCATCTGTGTCAGTGGCGTCACCGTCTCGCCCTCGGCATCCAGCCGAAACAGCTGGGCTCGTTCGTTGCCGCCCTCGTCCATGCCGAAGATCAACTCCGGCCGCTCGGGCGACCACGAGCCGAAGGTCACCCGCTCGTCATAGAAGCTGATTTGCTCGGGCCAGACACCCGGTCCATCCATCGTCCAGAGTTGAGGGACACCCGTGATGTCGGTAAGAAAGGAGAGCCGCTCGCCGTCGGCGCTGAATGACGCCGAGTGGGCGCTCCGGATGTTGAGGTACCGCTCGATATCGGGGACTGACATATCGACTGCAACGGTGGCATTCATCAAGTATTGTCGGTTCCCGGTACCCAGTGGTTGCGCTCCCGGTGTGGTCCGTTCTCCAGTCCCTGTGTTTTTCCCACCGGTCATCGAATCGGGCGGATACAGACCTACTGATGTCGCCCCCTGCGGATCGATCCAGTCGGCTGTACACCGATCTCGCGGCCGACTACGATCGGATGTACGGCGAGAAGGCGTACGCTTCGGAGGTCGCGTTCGTCCGCGAACGATACGCCGAGACGGTCGGCGGCACGCCGGATCGGGCCCTGATCGTCGGCTGTGGGACCGGTGGCCACGCCGAATACCTCGCCGCGGCCGACATCGACGTGCTCGGGATCGATCCCAACCCGGCCATGCTCGCGATCGCTCGACGGAAACTCCCCGAACTCCGCTTTCAGTCGGACCGACTGCCGGCGCTGTCACTCGCCGGTGAGCAACCGTTCGACCTGATCTGGCTGCCGTTTACGGTCCTCAATTACCTCGCACCGAACGATCTCGACGCCGCGATCGGGACGCTCCGTTATCACCTCGCCGATCGAGGGCTGCTCGTCGTCGATAACGGTCACTTTCCGACCGATCGCGATATCGAATTCGATCTGATCGACGGCCGAGAGGGCGGCTGCTGTCGGTTCTTTGGGTTCGAGCGCGTCGATGACTATCGGATTCGAATGGCACTCCTGTTCGTGTTGCCCCCGAATCGATTCGTCGCCGATGCCCACACGCTGACCGCGTTCGCGGACACGAGAGTTCGAGCAACACTCGAGGCCGCCGGGCTGGCTGTTGAGCGATACGGGTGGTATGTCGATGAACCTCCAACCGTGAGCGGGCCGTCGGTGTTCGTCGGCGCCCGCTAAGCGAGGTCGACTTTCGCCCTGATAGGGCGAGCCAAACGTTTCAACATGACAAGGTATTGTTTCGCTCAAAAAGTTGGCTTTTTAGCACCACCCGTCATGGGCGCTGGTATGCGCGTCGCTTTCGTCGCGGCGAACACGGCTCATCACCGTGAAACCGACTTCACCGCGCGAATGCGACGGCTCCGTGAACTACTCGTCGACCGCGGCCACGAGATTTGTGTCTTCTGTTCGCAGTGGTGGGAGGGCCGCCCCGACGAGTTCGAACACGACGGTATCCGCTATCGGGCGATCATGGACGATGTCGACGGGCCAGGATGGCGCTTCGTCACCGGGGCGCCTCGCCCGATCAGACGGTTCGACCCGGATATCATCCACGGCGTCAACGCGATGCCCAGGGATATCTTCGGGGCTTGGATGGCGAGCATCTACAGTCGAACGCCGTTGCTCCTCGAATGGTACGACCCCAACCCCGCCCTCCAATGGTCGTCACGGATGCGACGACTCTCGGTGACGGTGCCCGATCACCTCGTGGTGCCGGCCAACACGATCGAGACACGGGTCCGGGAACTCGGCCGGAAACCCGACGACATCGAAATCATCCCGACCGGCATCGAATTGGATTTGATCCGATCGATCGATCCGGCCGACGGCGCCGATATCGTCTACTCGCGAACGCTCGATGACGCCGCTAATCTCGAGAGCTTGCTGCTCGCGCTCGCGGAACTCAGAGATCACGACTGGCGGGTTGTCGTGATCGGCGACGGGCCGGAACGGCGGAACTACGAGCGTCAAGCCACCGATCTGCGGATCGCCGACCGCATCGAATTCGTCGGCGACTGTTCGCTCGAGGAACGGATCGCCCGGTTCAAAGACTCCCACGTCTACGTCCAGACCGCCCTCAGGACGTCGTTTCCGATCGATCTCATCCGGGCACTCGCCTGTGGCTGTCTCGGGATCGTCGAGTACCAGGCCGAATCGAGCGCCCACGAGTTCGTCGAGCAAGAGCCACGGGGGTTTCTGACGACGTCCGAGTCCGAGCTGACACAGGCCATCGTCGACGCGGGCGCCTACGAGCATCTCGATTACGACGAGTCGTTCGCCGAGTATGATGAGAACCGTATCATCGAACGCTACCTTGAACGGTATGAGACTCTCCGGCGCTGACCGACGAGTTCCGCCCGTCTCGGCGTTCCATCCTCATTTCCCGTGACTCTCCTGTCCGTCGGATACGGCTAACCCACTGGGATCGTCCGCCCCCATGACGGCCCGGATCGCGGCGACGTTCTCGGGGATGTCATGCACCCGGACGATGTCGGCGCCACGGTCGGCGGCCAGCGCCGTCGCCGCGACGGTGGCGTGTTCGCGCTCGTCGGCACCGTACCCGAGCAGGTCGAACATCGATTTGTGGGAGTGGCCGACCATGACGGGACAGCCAAGCGCCTCGAACTCCCCCAGTCGGCCGAGGAGTTCGAAACTTTCGGCGCTGTTCTTGCCGAACCCCAGCCCGGGATCGGCGATGATCTTCGAGCGATCGAGGCCGGCCTTCTCGGCGCGTAACACGCGCTCGTCGAGTTCTTCGAGAACGTCCTCGACAACGTCATCGTAGGTAACCGTCCGATCGGGATCGACGGGCGTGTCGATGCTGTGAGCGACGACTACGGGGATGTCATATTCGGCCGCGAGGAGCCGCATCTCGGGGTCATCCAATCCCGAGACGTCGTTGAGGATGTCGATCCCGGCCTCGATGGCGGCCTCCGCGACTGCCGCTTTTCGGGTATCGACCGACAGCATGGCGTCGAGCTCGGAGGTAGCCAACTCTTCGATCACCGGCACCACCCGATCCCGCTCCTCGGCGACTGTCACTGGATCGGCACCCGGGCGGGTGCTCTCGCCGCCGATGTCGATAATATCGGCCCCGGCGGCGGCCATCGTCTCGGCTCGATCGATCGCGTCCTCGGCGGCGTCGTATTCGCCGCCGTCGTGGAAGCTGTCGGGCGTGACGTTGAGGATGCCCATGATCGCGGTGCCGTCCTCCCAGGGATAGCCGTGGTCCGGCGGCGCCGTCTGGATGTCCAGCCCTTCACGGAGATCCTCGGCGAACACCGAGAGACCGTACGGCTGGGCGTCGAGCTTCTCGATCAGCCGTTTGAACTGCGAGAGGGTCCCCATCAGAACGATATCGAGGTTCTCCTCGTCCTGATCGTTGAGCCCGGAGATACCACATTCCCCGCCTAGCGAAAGCATCTCCTCTTTGAGGTACTGTGCCTGCCGCGGTTGCACGCGGGTCTTTACGACCCGGTGGACCCCCTTTCCGCGCATCCGCCAGACGCCGGGGTCGGTGACGTGACTCCCCGCAAGCACGTCGCGGGCGTCCTCGATCGTCCGCACCCGTTTCGGAATCTCCCGACGCGTCCAGCGCATCCGGGCCTCGCTGACGACCGCGAGGGAGCCGGCGATGAGCACGCAGTCTTCCGGTCCAGCGGTCGAAAGGACCTTTTCGACGGCGCTTTCGACGGCGGCGACGGTCTCGACAGTGTCGGCGCCGTGACGCTCGAAGACCCGGGCGATGACGCTTTTCTCCTCGGCACGGTCGAGGTTCGCCCGGGTCGCGATGACGCGCTCGGGCGTCGGTAGTGCCTCGACCATCCCGACGATATCCTTGTCGTGCATCGCGCCGAAGACCAGATGGAGCCGATCGTAGGAGAACTCCTGTAGCGTCTCGGTGAGGGCCTCACAGGCACCGGGGTTGTGAGCGCCATCCAGGACCGTCAGTGGCGACTGGTTCATGACCTCGAACCGCCCCGGCCACTCGGCCTGGCGGATCCCGCGACCGATCGTCGCCGTCTCGACATCGGCAACCTGTCGGGCGAGCACGGCGGCGATGGCGGCGTTGCGGGCCTGGTGGGCGCCCAGCAGCGACAGCGGCGTTTCGACGTGCCAGTCGGGGCCATCGATGGTTACTGCCGATTCGATGTTATCGGTCCGTCCTTGGTAAGTCGCCGAGACGTCGCCGCCTTCGCCGACAGTGACGACATCGCCGGCCGATTCGCGGATCGCGTCGAGGGCGTCACCCGTCGCAGCGGTTACCAACGGTCGGTCAGCCGGGGCAACCGTCGCCTTGTCTTCGGCGATCTCCTCGATCGTATCGCCCAGCACGTCCGTGTGTTCCAGTGAGACGCTGGTGACGGTGCTGGCGACCGGATCGATCACGCTCGTCGCATCGTATCGACCGCCGAGCCCCACTTCCAGCACCGCCACGTCGACGCCCTGGGTCCCGAAGTGCCACAGTCCCATCCCCGTGAGCACCTCGAAGAACGTCGGCGGGGTACCCGTCGCCGCCTCGTCGGTGACGTAGTCTTCGATCGCTTCGACGTACTCGGTGATGGCCGTCTTGGGGATCTTCCGACCGTTGATCCGGATCCGTTCGCGGATGTCATCCAGGTGGGGCGAGATATAGAGCCCGACGTCCAGTCCAGCGGCGTCGAGGATCGATGCGAGCATCGTCGCCGTACTCCCCTTGCCGTTCGAGCCGGCGATCTGGATGTACGCCGGCCCATCCTGTGGGTTATCGAGGTGATCGAGCAGGTTCGTGACCGTCTTCAATCCCGGCTTCGAGCGGAACCGACGGAGATCAAAGAGGAAGTTCGCAGCCGCGTGATAGTCCATACACACGCGGTTCCGCGCGCGTCGCTTAGACCTAACGACCCAGGCTGATCCCGCCGATCTTCAACCTGTTCGATGATCCTGGTCACGGGCGCTCTGTCACGTCAATAAAAGGGAATTCGGCTATCGTCGGCCCGGATCGTCGTGTTTACTTATGGTTAGTCGTCACCGTCTTCTTCTTCCTCTTCCTCTTCCTCTTCGTCGTCGCCCTCATCGTCTCCCCTCCTCTTCTCGG
>JBDGPX010000097.1:0-8305 GCA_042219475.1 Halobacteriales archaeon | reverse complement strand
TGTCGTGATAGCGCTTAGACTTTCGTCACCGTCTTCGGGAGTCGCGTTCCCGATGACATAGCCGGTGATCTTAGTTCCAGCCTTGAGTGTGACCTCGACTCCCAATGCACCTGGTCCGACATCGATCGTATAGTCGCCGGGCGGCAATTCGAGATAGCCGGTCGCATCCCCAAAGGAGACACCGGGGATCGTCTTGAGAGTCTTGCCATCCTGTTTGACGACGAGGTCGACCTCACCCGCATCTGGAGAGGCATGAACGAGTCGGACGAGCGTGGCGTCCGCGGGGGGGAGTGTCGTGTCGCCATCGGCGTTATCAACCAACGGTAGTGGTTGAATACTCGGCTCGTCACCTTCAGGACTGAGTTCACCGACCGCGAGGATCGTGTAATCCCTGTTGGGTTCAAGCGGGATGTCATCAACGTCGATCACTTGTGGGCTAGTGGTACCGGCTGGTGTGACCGTGATGTCGTACTCGCCGGCCTCGATCCCCAGATACTCACCGTCGCTTCCGGGTGCGACGTTCGGATATTCGAGGCCACCGATCGTAGGTTCCCCATCGGGCTCTTTGCCAACGTAGATATCGACTGCGGGTGCATCGGGTGAAAGATGACCGACACGGACCTCGGCGGTCCTACCGTCACCTTGCCCGCTTTCGTCGTCGGCCCATCCGACGCCGGTCGTTGTGAGAACAATTCCCCCACCGATGCCGAGCGATTTGAGCACAGCTCGGCGTGTCTTGTGTTCGGACATGAACCGCGAGCGGAAATTAGGAGTTGGTTGACATATAATTGATGGCCGATTGACATCTCAGGACGGGATTCCCGACCGTATCTTCTCGCGAATCGGTCATGACAGCAGAGCCGTCGTTGATCAGTCGTGACGGAAACAACGGACGCCAGTAAAGGTCATTGTCAGATCGAGGTCGTTGGCTGCCTCGATGACGTCCTCGTCGTTGACCGATCCGCCGGGTTGGATCACGGCCTTGATCCCCGCCTCGGCGGCGGCCTCGATCCCGTCTGGAAACGGAAAGAAGGCATCGGATGCCATGATTGCGCCCGTCGCTGATTTCCCCTCGGCATGTTCGGCGGCTTTCTTGGCGGCCAGTTCGACGGCGTCGATTCGGCTGACCTGTCCCATGCCGATGCCGACAGTTTCAGTACCGTCGGCGAACAGGATCGCGTTCGATTTGACGTGTTTGAGCGTCCGCCAGGCGAACAGCATCGTCTCGATCTGGGCATCGGTCGGCTCGCGATCGGTAACGACTTCCAGATCGCCCGCGGTGATCGTCTTCCGATCGCGTTCTTGGATCAACCGACCGCCGATGATCGGCGTTTCGGCGAGATGCTCGCTTCGCTCCAGCGCCTCGCCTACGTCGAGGATTCGGAGGTTCTCCTTCTCGCGGAGCACCGAAAGGGCGCCCTCGGAGTAGCCCGGAGCCACGACGACCTCCTTGAACGAGTCGACGATGGCCTCGGCGGTCGCGGCGTCACACTCCCGGTTGAGCGCGACGATGCCCCCGAACGCGCTCATTGGATCGGTCGCGAGCGCCCGGTCGTAGGCATCGGCGAGCGTCTTCGCGGTCGCACAGCCGGCCGGATTGGTGTGTTTGATCACCGCCGCCGCCGGCTCGTCGAACTCCTTGATCAGATCAAGCGCCGCATCGGCGTCATTGTAGTTGTTGTACGAAAGCGCCTTCGCGTCCGGATTCAGCTGATCGGCCGCCACGACGTTTGCCTCGGTGACCGTCGCGTCGGCGTAGACGGCGGCGTCCTGATGGGGGTTCTCGCCGTATCTGAGCTCCCGGGTGCGGTCGTCGGATGCGAACCGCCAGGCCGGGAACTGCCCGCCCGTATCCGCATCGATCGTGACGGTCCCGGTCGCCTCGTCGACGGTCACGTGATCCGCCGCGATCGCGCCGACCGCCCGGTGATACGCCCTTCCGATTCCCTGGTTGTGAAGTCGCTCACGGAGGGTCGCCTCGTCATCGTTTCCGTAGACGGGCACGGGTTCCTGGGCGATGATCGCGCCGTCGGTGCCGTCGGCTCCCACGACGTGAACGGTCGCGCCCGTCACCCGCTGGCCCGATTCGAGTACGTCGGTAATCGGTGTCTCCGCCGCTATGTCCGGCCGGAGTGTCGCCGCCGCATCGAGGACCAGCGGGAGTGTCTCGATGGCCGCCGCCGGAAGCGTATCGTCGTATCCATCGAGACAGACCAGCTCAACGTCGTAGTCGACGATCGCGTCGATGAGTGCCCGGCGCCGGTCCTCCTGGTCGATCCCCTCCGCTGGCACCACTTCGGTGGGAATCCCGCGTTTGGCTGCCGTCTCGAGGACGGGGGCCGTCTCGTCGGAGGCCACCACGACCGCCAGCTCGGCGCCGCCGGGACGCCGGTCGTCAAGCCGGAGTACCGTCCGACCGTCGCCGTTCGCCAGACCCGCAAACCGTGTCATGTCTTGATCACACCGCGCCGATTGGATAGTGATTGTGGTTCGATCTATCCAGGGTATACACGTACGTGTATATATTGGATGAATTTGGGTCTTTTAGACACGTAAATATACACGAGCGTGATGGTCATTCCATCGACATCCTTTTGCCGACGCCGCGGACAGGACGGCGTATGCCAGCGCCCCTCTTCGCCGTTTCGCCGCTCGATGGGCGGTATGCCTCCCGGACGGCCCCGCTCCGGGAGTACGTGAGCGAGGCAGCTCTCCAGGGAGCCCGAACTCGTATCGAAGTCGAGTACCTCCTCGCGCTTGCCGATCTCGATGCGACCCCGTTAACGCTCGATACGGAGGAGCGGGCCGCCTGCCGGGCGGTGTACGAGGAGTTCGATGATGCCGACGCCGATCTCATCAAGACCATCGAAACCGAAGGCCACGGTCCTTACGAGGCGACCAACCACGATGTCAAGGCCGTCGAGTATTTCATCCGGCTTGAACTACCCGATTCGCTCGAGCATGTCCACCCGTGGATCCACTTCGGGCTCACCAGCGAGGACGTGACGAACCTGGCTTATCGGGTGTTACTCAAGCCGGCGGTCACGGACGTGCTCCTCCCGCGGCTTCGGGACGTCCGGGACGAACTCGTGACGCTTGCTCATGACCACCGCGAGACGGCGATGCTCGCCCGAACCCACGGCCAGCCGGCGACGCCGACGACCTTCGGCAAGGAGATGGCGGTCGTCGCCGCCCGGCTCGGTCGGGCGATCGGTCGAATCGAGACGGCGACCGAGGAGTTGGCGGGTAAGCTCGCCGGTGCCTCGGGGACGTACGCAGCCCACATCGCCGCCTATCCCGACGTCGACTGGTCCGCTTTTTCCGAGCGGTTCGTCGAATCACTTGACCTTGCTCACCAACCGTTAGTGACACAAATCAATCCCGGCGACGACCTCGCGGCGCTTTTCGATGACCTCCGAGGCGCCAACAACGTCCTCCTCGATCTCGATCGGGACATGTGGTTGTACGTCTCCGACCGATATCTCGGCCAACGCGCCACCGAAGGCGAAACCGGCTCCTCGACGATGCCACACAAGGTCAACCCGATCGATTTCGAGAACTCCGAAGGCAACCTCTCGAAAGCCAACGCGGATCTGACCTTCCTCGCTGATTACATTACGACTTCACGTCTCCAGCGGGATCTCTCGGATTCGACGGTCAAGCGCAACATCGGGGCCGCCTTGGCGTACTGTCTGCTCGGCTATCTGAAGACCGCCGATGGTCTCGGTACGGTCGTTCCCAACGAGGTCGTCATGCGCGAGGAACTTGAGGCAACCCCCGCGGTGATCGGGGAAGCCGTTCAGACGATCCTCCGCCGGGAGGGCCACGCCGACGCATACGAACGCGTCAAGGAGGCGACTCGTGGGCGTGAGGTCACGATCGAGGACTTCCGGACGCTCTTCGATGAACTCGATATCCCTGACTCCGTCCGGTCGGAACTCTACGCACTCACGCCGGAGAGCTACATCGGAATCGCGGCTTCCTTAGCCGAGAGCGTCGAGACTGACAGCTGAAGCGTTTTCCCGCATCGGATCGGGATCGGACTACACCCGCCCTGTCGAGAGAACCTTCCGTCGGTTGCGAACCGCCCAGTAGCCGAGCCCGGTCGCCATTAATCCGGCGGCGAGGAGATACAGGAACCGCTGAATTGAGAAGACGGTCCCGGGCTGGCGCATGGCCAACATCACGCCCTCGCCTCCCAGGGTCAGGACGATGAACGCACCGATGGCGACGCTTGCGGCCCCGATGACGATCTCCCGGCCCTCGTATTTGCCCTGTTCGAGGCCGACGATCCCGGCGACGAAGACGACCGCCATCCCGAAGACATAAAACGGCAGTCGGGCGCCGATGTCGGCCGACGCGCCGGTACTCAGCGCCAACAATCCGAAGAAGCTGAACGTCAACACCAGCGTACAGACGACGACGAAGATGCCGACCTGGTGAATGAACTGTCGGTCGGACACCGCGTGGCTCCCCCGCATACTCGAAATCTGGCCGTGAATTACCAAAAGCCTACGGGCGTTCGTACGCCAGCCGTCTGACGATTTCCGGGTGCGTTCCCGTTCGCTACCCTTCGGCGGGTGGCAGCTCGAGATCGTCGGTCGTCTCCCGTACCACGGGCCCCCGAAGCGTTGCCGTGCCGTCGTTGCGAATCGTTACCGCCAGCTCGCCACCTGGGGGCACGATCGTCGTCGGATCGTCGGTCCCGATCCATCCGAAGCGGTGGGCGACCGCCGCGATCGCGACCGCGCCCGTTCCACAGGCCCGGGTCTCGTCCTCGACGCCGCGTTCGTAGGTGCGCTGAGTGAACCCTCCCTCGTTCCGATGGCTGGCAAGCGTCACGTTCGTTCCCTCGGGAAACACCGATGCGTGTCGGATCGTCGGCCCGATCCGATCGAGATCGATCGCCGTGACGTCCGGAACGACGCTGACGGCGTGGGGGACGCCGGTGTTCACGGCGGTGACGGTCAGCGGTCCCACACGTTCCTCAATTAGCGGTTCAGTATACTCCTCAGCAAGCGGTACGGTCCGTGGATCGAACGTGGGTGCCCCCATCTCGACGGTGACCGTCTCGTCATCAATCGTCGCTCGGCGGCGGCCGGCCGGGGTGTCGATGTCGACCGTTTCGACACCGGTACGCTGGGCCGCCCAATGGGCGACACACCGGGCTCCGTTGCCACACATCGCCGCTGTCCCGCCGTCGGGCTGGTAGAGCCGCATCGTGACGGTTACTGGATCGGTGGTGGAATCGATGGCCAGGCTGAGAACACCGTCGGCGCCGATCCCGCGATCGGGATCACAGGCCCACATCGCGAGGTCGCCCCAGTCATCGACCGGTGCCGAGGTCTCGATGACGATGAAGTCGTTCTCGGTGCCGTGATACTTCTCGTAGGGGATCGCGGTCATAGCCACGTCACTTCCCGCTCACGCTCGATCAGATCCTCGAACGTCTCCCGTCGTTGGGCCACGGCCGTCCGGTCGGCGTCGATGACGACCGTTGCCGGGCGTGGTCGGGAGTTGTACTGACTTGCCATCTCGGCCCCGTAGGCCCCGGCGTTACCGATCGCGAGGACGTCCCCGCGTTCGGGTGCCGGCAACGACCGATCCGCTCCGAGGATATCCGATGTCTCACAGATCGGGCCGGCGAGGGTCACCTCGTGAGTCGGCCGGTCGGCCGCATCCGGGGCGAGGCTCTCGACGTGGTGATACGAGCCGTACATCGCCGGCCGGATCAGTGTCGCCATCCCCGCGTCGATACCGATCATCTCCGTACTCGGCATCGGTTTGACCGTGTTGACGGTCGTGAGTAACACGCCGGCGTCCGCGACGAAATACCGCCCCGGTTCGATCGCCAGCGTGGCGTCCACTGATCCCAGGGCATCCCGAGTGGCTGCCGCTGCATCGTCGAGATCGACCGGCGGTTCGTCGGGTCGGTAGGGAACCCCGAAGCCACCGCCGACATCGACGAACTCGAGGTCGAAGCCGTCGTCGATCACCGTCCGCGCGAGGTCCCCCATCCGAGCGACCAGTTCCCGGTGAGCCGCGAAATCGTCACCGGAGATACCGCTACCGGCGTGGGCGTGCAGACCGACGATGTCGAACCCGTACTCGTCAGCCTGTTGGAGCACCGCGCCCACCTCATCGTAGGGCACGCCGAATTTCGGGCTCGACCCGGTAGTGACCTTCTCGTGATGCCCGGCTCCGATGCCGGGGTTGACGCGGACACAGAACCGGCCGTCGTAGCCGTGGTCGGCCAGTCGGTCGACAGTATCCATGGCGCCCACCGTGATCGTGATCCCTTCGACTGTCGTCGCGTAGTCGAGGTCCGCTTCCGGTGGATTGACCGCCGTGTAGGTGATGTCGTCGCCGGCGACCCCCGCCTTCCGCGCCCGATAGACCTCCCCGCCGGAGGCACATTCGATGCCAACATCCATCCCGTCCAGGGTCCGCAGAACGGCTCCGAGGGTATTGGCCTTCGCGGCGTAGTGGATGGTCGCGTCATCGAAGGCGGTCTGGAGCCGTCGGGCGTTCTCACGGACGCGCTGGAGATCGAGGACGTACAGCGGCGTTCCGTGCTCCGTGGCTACCCCCCGCAGCCGATCGCGGGGCCAGTCGGCGAGACGCCGGATCGCCGGATTCTCGGCGTCGGCGGCGGTCGTCATTGTCTGTACAGAGGTCTCACGCTCCGTGGGCACAAGCGTATCGACTCGTCTTTTCGTTCGGAGTCCGTCGCTCAATCGAGCAGGACATCCTCGAAGTCGTATAGTGCGGGCGGTTGGCCGGCGATCCAGACCGCCGCATCGAGCGCACCGGCGGCATAGACATCCCGGCTAGCCGTACGATGGGTGATGGTCACGGTCTCGTCGTTGTCCGCGAACAGGACTTCGTGTTCGCCCGGCACGTCGCCGGCCCGGCGGGAATGGATCCCGATCTCGTCGTCGGCCCGCTCGGTGTTGCCCTCCCGGCCATGAATTCGGGTGAGATCGCCCCGGACAGCTTCGAGTCGGTCGATGATCGCGTCTGCCGTGCCACCGGGCGCCTCGGCTTTGCGGTTGTGGAACGTCTCGGTCACCTCGATGTCGTAGTCGTCGAGGCGCTCGGCGACCGTCTCGGCGGCGTGTTGGAGGGCGATCATCCCAGGGGCGAAGTTCGAGGCCATCAGGACGGGTACCCGTTGGGCCACATCGCCGAGTGTCTCCCGGTGCTCATCGTCGAATCCGGTCGTTCCGATCACGATCGGGACCGCCGCTTCGGCACACCGCTGTGCGTAGCGGACGCTGGCTTCGGGGACGGTGAAGTCGATCAGGGCGTTCGGCCGGCGACGATCGAGCAACGATTCGAGTTCCTTCTCCGGGGAAAGCCGGACGCCCGCAATCTGATCGATGTCCGGATCGCGGCTCGCGGCGAACGATACCGTGACGTCACTCCGATCGACCGCCCGTTCGAGAACTGTACGGCCCATCCGGCCGGTGGCGCCGGTGACGGCGATATTCATACAGAACCTTCGATCACGCCCGACAAAACCGTGCCGAGAGCGATCGCCCGAGTCCGGCTTTCATCGCCGATGGTCATCAGCGGCGCCGTGCGAGGGCGCTCGCGATGATCCTCGGACCGACTATGGCGATGATCGCTTCAAGCAGGGCCGCTCCCACGAGATGACGCTGATCCCACAGAATCCGAGCAGACAGAATCGCGGGCCATCGAGATCGAGGAGATCACCTTGCATCGAGCCACCGGGTACGATAAACACGACGAAGCCGAGTCCCATCGCGATCGGCCACGCAGTGACCGTTTGGCGAAGCGCGTCCTCGGATGGCGTCCCGTCGAGCCGGCGAACGAGCCACTGTCCGACCAACAGCGGTACTGTCACTAGCCCGATACCTGCGAGTACACTGATCACAACGAGCGTTACCGCGATCGTCCCCATCCCACCGACTGCCTAAACGATCCTGGTTCCGAACAGGTAGAGCACCCCGACCGCGAGCAAGGCGTATCTCACGGACTGTTCGTATGATCGATCCCCGGCGTGATCGAGCCAATACGCTGTGAGTGCCGTTGGGCACGCGATCCCGACCGTGACGCTGAAGACAACCACCGGCACGAGTCCCATCGGGAGGGCCATGGGTCCCTCACGACTGGTATGCCGAAAGCCTGTTTGGATTCACAGCGGGCAACCACGTCCGATGGTATCTTCGAATTGGATCTGTTCGCGCCCGTGCTGTTCATCAGAATTAGATACTCATAGTGCCACGAGGTGGTGCAGTAACAGTTGGTTGAGCCTCAAGGCGACTCCTGTCTGACCGCG
>JBDGPX010000072.1:0-15404 GCA_042219475.1 Halobacteriales archaeon | reverse complement strand
GGGTCTTTCCGACGTAACAAAGCGCGTCGTGGAACGAGGAAGCCCCGCCCTCAGCCAGCGCGTCAGCGCGAGCAGGGCCGGGTAGTTCACATCCGCGGATCACGATCCGGGCCGGGATACTCACCACCCACGACTTCCGGGTAGATCGATTCGGGATCGAACAGTCGAGCGAACCCCTTTGGATGTTTGACGCTCGTCTCGACGTATGGCCGGATCGATGCCCCGGTTTGGGCACTTCGGAGATCGTCATCGAAGCTGAGGACGTGGACCGCTTGCCCGTGATAGGCCGTGGCGATGGCCGGCTGATCGTCCTCTGGATGATCGACGAGCTCGCACTCCGACCGTATTTTTTCGTTCCAGTCGATCGCGAGCGATGGATCGCCCAGCTCGGCGATCACCGTCTGTGTTTCCTCGAGCAACGGTTCGCTGGCGAGCAATGTGAGCCAGGAATGACGGCGTAGGATATCGATCGCCTCGCGTGCCGGACCATCGACGAACAGATCCGCCGCGAGGACGTCCACATCAGCGACGACGCGACCGAACCGCTTGCTGTCGTCTACGTCTCGGTCAGTCATTGCGCAGCTCCCGGAGGTGCTCCTCGATCGCCGTCTGGGACACCCCAAACGCCTCGGCCCGCTCGAACAGCGCGGCCCAGGTGAGTTCTTCGTCGTTGTCCATATCGGTATTCACTCGAACTTCGGATCGTCGACCATCATCCAGACGATCATCGCCCCGACAACCGTCATCGCGGCGGCGAGGAGAAAGGGCACGGCAAAGCCCATGAACGCCACCACGCCCGAGAGGATCGGGCCGAACGCGAAGCCGACACTGAAGGCCGTGGTGACGACCCCCATCTGCTCGCCCGAGCGATGTTCATCGACCACATCGGCCGCGAGCGCGTAGGCCGGCGCGATCACGCCCGCGAGCGCCACCCCAAGTAATCCGCGGAGGACGGTGAACTCGATGAGTGTGTGGGCAAAGCCCATCAGCCCGGTCAGCGGCGCCGACAGCAACAGGCCAAAGACGATGAATCGCTTGCGGCCATACGTATCGGAGGCGATCCCGACGGGGAACTGGACGACCAATCGGGTGATCGTCGCGATGGCGAAGACGAGCCCGAAGCCGGCTTTGGTTTGGCCGATCCGTTCGAGGATCGGGTTCTCCATGGCGACCATCGCCGAAAACCCCATCATCATCGTCACCAACGCGAGTCCCAAGCCGAGCAGGGTCGTCGCCTGATTCCGCGAGGAGAAGATCCACAGGACCGATGGCTCGGAGCGAATGGCTCCGCCGTTGGGTACGATATCGGGCTCCTCATCGGCCGGTTCGCCGGTCTCGTCGCGCTCTTCGCTCGGGGACGGTTCCGGCACGGTAAGGTGGATCAATACGGCGGACAGTCCGGTGAGGATAGCACCCAGCGTGAAGGCGACGATCATCCCGAAGAGATCCGTCAGGACTCCACCGACGATCGGTCCCATCCCCCATCCGAGTGTCCGCATCGTCGAGAAAAAGCCCATACTTCCCCCGCGGGTGTCGCTGACGGTGACCGCCTCGACGATCGCGAACATCGCCGGCGTCGAGATCGACAACGCGACGCCCTGGAGCATCCGAACGCCAAGCAGGACCGTCACCGTGCCGGCCTGGCTGTACATATACAGCGAGAAGGCGCTCAGGAGCATGCCCGCCTCGAGGAACGGCCGTCTGATACCGAGGTAATCCGACAGCCGGCCGAACGGGACCTGGAGGATCGAGCGCGTGATGCCGAACACCGAGAACAAAACCCCGACTTGGAGTTCGGTCGTGACCGGGATTCCGAGGACGGTTGCGGGAAAGAGTGGATCGGGCAGGCCCGCGAGCAGCGGCGCTAACAGCGGGATGACCATCCCGCCGCCGAAGGCCGCGATCGACTGGGCGATCGCCAGCGCCCCCAATTCCCGGGAGACGCCCTGGCCGACCAGTTCCTCGCGGATCCGCCCGATCACGTCCATATATCGGTCCGAATTCCGCCACCTGTTTTAAGATTGCTTCTCCGGCGAACCCATCGTCTCGGGTTATCCGTTCACGATACATGCCGGTGTCCCTGCCGCTCACGATCATCCTCGTTCTGATATCCTTCCTCCTCCGCGTTGTACTGATATCCTCCCCTGTAACCGCCCACCCAACCCGATAGATCCCCAATTCAGGACGGCGGTTCTGCCGCCTCGACCAGTTCGCCCAGGGCCGCCTCCGCATCGGCATCCACCGGCAGATGCGGTGACCGGACCTGTCCGACGGGTGCATCGCGCATCCGCATCGCGGCTTTGAGTCCCGGGATGCCGTAGGTGCCGGTCACAGCCGTGTTGAGTTCGACGAGTTCACGGTTCAGCGCCCGTGCCTGTGCGTCCTCGCCGTCTTGGTGGAGCCGGTAGATCTCGCTCGCCCGTTCGGGCGCAATGTTCGCCAGCGCGAGAACCCCGCCGTCGGCCCCTGCATCGAGCGCCGGGGCGTAGATCCCGCCGCTGCCGACCAGGAGATCGAACTCCTCGTCGGCCGTCCGGGACCGTTCGCGCTGGAACGTAGCGAGATCACCCGAGGAGTCTTTCATGCCGTGGATGTTGTCGTGGGTGGCTAGCGTTCCGACGGTTTCGGGGGTGAGCTTGACACCCGTGTACTTGGGGACGCTGTAGAGGTAGATCGGGATCGGTGCGGCGTCAGCCAGTTCCTCGTAGTAGGTCCGGAGTGTGGCCTGATCGTGATTGAAATAAAACGGTGTCACCACCAGCGCCGCGTCGGCACCTGCCTCGGCGGCCGATTCAGTCTGTCGGATCGTCTCGTTTAGCCCCGGGTGCCCCGTCCCCGCGAGTACGGGCACGTCGGCGGCCTCGACGACGACTTCGGTCGCCCGGCTGCGTTCTTCGACGGTCATGAGTTCGGCCTCGCTGTTCGAGCCACAGGGGACGATGAAGTCGACGCCCCGTCGCTGGACCCACTCGACGAGGTCACGCAGGCGACCTTCGTCGAGGACGCCGTTCTGATCAAATGGCGTGACAAGCGGAAGTCCGGTTCCGTCCATGCCGGATACTGATGTAGGAACCGTAATGAACCCCGCGGGAACCGTCCCATCGCTGATCGTTCGGCGAGTGACCTGTGGACAATCAATGCGTACCCGAGTCGCCCCGTCGACCGATTCGATTACTGGTCGCCCTCGGCGTTCTCATCGCCGAGAACGGCTCGCTTTACGTCCTCGAGGACGTCGTGCTCACAGATCACCGCGATCTGATCGCCGGCCTTGAGTTCGGTGCCGGGTAGTGGGATCGTCATCGGCATACGTTTGCGCCCATGGGCGTAGATCCGTGCCTCCGCGAGTTCGATTTCGTTGACGCGCTTGCCGATCACCGGTGCGTCGTCGGGGAGGTTGAGCGTGATCAACTCGAGCTCCTCGGTCAGATCGGCGATGACATTGAAATCGCCGCCTAAGAGTGCCGTCTTCGCACCGACGGCGCCGAGACGCTCGGGGTAGATGACTTCGTCGACCTCGCTGGCGTATTCCTCGTAGATATCCTCGCGGTAGTCCTCGTCGATCCGGAGCACGGTCCGACAGCCGAACTCCTTGCCGAGCGTACAGGCCGCGAAGTTCACGTTGAGGTCGCCCGTGAGCCCGGCGACCGCCTCGGCGGTTTCGATACCGGCTTCCTTGAGAACGTCTTCGCGGGCGCCGTCACCCTTCACGTAGCGAAACCCTTCGTCCTCGATGCGGTTGATCTTCTCGGGATCCTGCTCGACGATCACGACATCATAGCCCTGACGTTCGAGCGTCCGGGCCGTCCGCAGGCCGACGCGGCCACCGCCGACGATCAGGAAGGTCATACGCCGCGGTACGCTGGCGCCAATAAAAACAGTTGGTATCTTCAAAAAATCGGGGGAAAGATCCCTGTTCCTCTGAACATGCAGCAGCTGATGCGGATAATTCCTCTCATTGTGCAAGGAAGCTTTTTCAAAAAATAGTATGAATCCTTTTGTGTTTGTGTTTGTGTATACAAAATATGGGAACGAAGACCATCGGGCTTCGGGAGGAGGTTTATGAGCGTCTGAAAGCACGAAAGCGAAGTGATGAGAGCTTTACTGATGTCATTGATCGGCTCCTCTCGGAAACTGCCCCCGAATGGCGTGATGGCTTCGGAACGCTCTCCGAATCTGAGGCAGCGGAACTTACTGATCTGATTGCCGAGTCGCGAGACCGGCTGAGTGAAGGAGTGTCGACCCGACAGAACGAGTTGGATGAGGAACTAGCCGACGAAGAGACCGATGCCTCGAAAACTGCTTGATACGACCTTTCTCATCCACTATTGGGGTGGTGAGGACGTTGTCAACGAGTACCTCAGTACCCATGAAGACACTGCCGAGTTCATGACGACAGCGATCAATCTCAAAGAGATCGTGGTCGGTCGGCAGCTCCAAGGTGCATTCGACCGAACTGAAATCCTCTCGACCTTTGAGTGGGTTGACATCGTTCCCTTTGACACCGAAACCGCCTTTCTCGCTGGTCAGCTTGAATCATCGCTCCAGCAAAATCCGGCGATCAACCAGGATAGAATCAATTCGGCCATGGGTGATCTCCTCATCGCAGCCGCTGCTCGACAGTATAATGCGCCTGTTGTTACTCGAAATCAGACGGACTTCGCGTTGTTCGGCGGCGTTGAGGTCGAGACCTACTAAAGCACTGCTGTGGGGCCGGTTTCGCGACTGTCAGGGTATCGGATATCGGTAATGCCGCTTTTTTATATTCCCTCCGGTGTTCCTTTCGGTACGGAATGCACATCAGTATCGTCGGCAGCGGGTACGTGGGTACGACGGTCGCCGCGTGTTTCGCTGATCTCGGCCATCAGGTCACCAACATCGACATCGATACCGACATCGTCGATGCGATCAACGCCGGCAGGGCACCGATCGAAGAACCCGATCTCGATCCGCTGATCGCGACCCATGGTGGCGATCGATTGCGTGCGACTACTGAGTATGACGCCGTCCGCCAGACCGACCTGACGTTTCTCGCGTTGCCGACACCCTCGAATCCCGACGGGAGCATCGACACTTCGATCATCGAAACCGCCGCCGAATCGCTCGGCGAGGCCTTAGCGGCGAAGGAGACCCATCACACGGTCGTCGTGAAAAGCACCGTCGTTCCGGGCACGACTGAAGATGTTCTCGCGCCGATCATCGCCGACGCATCCGGCAAGGAGACCGATGCCGCCATCGACATCGCGATGAACCCGGAATTCCAGCGCGAGGGGAGTGCGGTGGCCGATTTCCTCGAACCGGACAAGGTCGTCTTCGGGACGCGTACCGATCGTGCGACCGAAGAACTGCATGCGGTATTCACACCGCTGTTCGATCAGCATGAGACGCCCGTCGTCGAGACCGGGGTCCGCGAGGCGGAGATGATCAAATATGCGAACAACGCGTTTCTGGCCACGAAGGTCAGTCTGATCAACGAACTGGGCAACATCTGCAAGGAATACGATATCGATGCCTACGAAGTGGCCGAGGCGATCGGGCTCGACGATCGGATCGGAGCCAAATTCCTCCGAAGCGGGCTCGGTTGGGGGGGTTCGTGTCTCACTGGTGATCAACAGGTTTTGATACGCGATCAGGGCACGCCTCGGTTACTCACACTAGCTGAATTTTATGATGAATACGCTGTCGATGGATCCGTGACTGATGTCTCTGTACTGAGCTGTGATTCCACGGGTGACTTTTCGTTTAAATCCATCACGGCGGCGACAAAGCGACCCTACGACGGTGAACTCTATACAATCAAGACTAGTATGAACAAGGAGGTGACGGTTACCGCGGATCATCCGATGCTTGTCGAAAATAATGATTCTTTAGCGATTCGACGGGCCGAGTTACTTCAGTCCGAAGACCGAATTCCTATCCTCTCTGATATTCCGGATGATCCGATTGAACAGTTCGACCTGTTACAACTAACTGCTGATACCCAGCAATTCGATAACGATCGGGTCTATCTCAAACCATTTTTCGATCTTGCTGGATACGAAGATGCCCTTCGTGAACACCTCTCCGAATATAATCAACAATACGAGTATGACAAAATCCGGGACTTCGTCCGGAGTAATTACCTCCCCTTAGATGCATTCCTGTTGATTGAGGACCAGATCGATTTTACTCGGGCTGATTTCAGTCTCTATACCGCAGTCGGTGGAACAACATATGTGCCGGCGATTATCCAGTCTGATCCGGATTTTTGGCGGTTCATCGGTTATTATCTTAGTGAAGGACATGTGACAGAAGACAATTCTGGACATGGCTCAAATCCACGGCAACGAATTCATCTTAGTTTTCATCCAAACGACGAGGGGGAATTCGTCAATGAGGCTGAGTCGTACCTCGAACGGCTCGGTATTAAACATCACACACACTCGAAATCGACAACCCAACAGGTCACGTTCTCCAGTCGTGTATTCGTATATTTCCTCGAATGGCTCGGTTGTGGGACTGATTCGTCTTCTGCCCGTATCCCGGATATTGCGTATCAGGAACCAACTGAACACAGGATGGAATTGCTTACTGGTTTGTTTCGAGGTGACGGACACATTGAGTATACAAGCCATTCGAATGCCGTTGTGTATGACTATGGCTCGATTAGTGAGACGCTTATTCGAGGGATGGAATTCCTGTTACACAGCCTTGATATTGTTCCTAGTTACAAAAGTTCGGAGTCTGCCAAATCGACTGCTCCAGCACATTTTCTTTCCATCTCTTCTAAATCCCAGATTGACCGCCTCAAAGGGATGTTTCTACCCGTGGATCAACAACGAATTAGTGATAGATTAGCTGCTTATCAGCGAAATATTCAGCCAACTGGTCATAAGCGTAATTCGAATTTTACCACGGTCAAAGTTCGTGATATCGACATCATGAACGATTCACAACCGGTTTACTCGCTGGAAGTTGAGGATAATCATACATTTGTGACGACTGATGGGTTAGTCGTCCACAATTGTTTCCCGAAAGACCTAAACGCGATCATTGCTGCTGCCCGATCGGTCGGGTACGATCCAACCCTCCTTGAGGCGGCCATCGAAGTCAACGATAAACAGCCCCAGCGATTGCTGTCCCTACTCGATGATCACATCGATATCACGGGCAAGCGGGTGGCGCTGCTCGGGTTGGCGTTCAAACCCGGAACCGATGACATCCGCAACTCCCGGGCGATCGATCTGATCGAAGGCTTACAGAAGCGAAACGCCGACATCGTCGCCTACGATCCGGTCGCGATCGAAAACATGCGCGAACGGTTCCCCGACATCGAATACGCGGATTCGGCCGCAGGGGCGTTGTCGGATGCTCACGCCGCACTAGTCGCAACCGATTGGGACGAATTTGCGGCGTTGGACGCGGAATTCGATGCGATGGCGTCACCGATCGTGATCGACGGTCGACGCATCATCGAGCGTCGTGAAGGAATCACGTACGAAGGGTTGACCTGGTAAACCACCCTACGGTTGCGAAGCCCTGGTCCCAAGGAATACCGACAGCACAGAGTCGGCCAGGGCTGTTCACTCATTAGTCGTCTTCTCCAGTTCGATGCCGTCACGATATTCCTCAAACGCCTCATCTAATTCCTGCTTGATCGCTTCTCGTTCTGCCTCGGAGAGTTCGCGATTCTGCGATGCCGCCTGAATCCCGCGGGCGATCATCTCGTTGTTCATCCGCATCGACGGACCGGCGAAGTTCGAAGAGAGGTCCTTCCGGTCCCGGGCCATCTGGTTCCAGACGCCGCCCTCGGTGTAGAGATACGTAAACGCCATCGTTGCGAGGCCGATGAGGATGATCAGCGGCCAGGCATACTCGCCGTGACCGTACTGTCTGAGGGTGAGCGTTGCCGTCGAGATGCCGGTGAGCCCCAGCATGGCAAGGCGGATCATCCCCGAGACGCCATCGATCCGGGCCAGCCACCGGGCGGCGACCCGGACCCACCATCGGTTCGCGGTCATGGCCGTACTCCCCGCTCAGCCTATGTAAGTACACCTCTCTGTCCTCCGCGACGACAACGAGGAGAAGCCTCGACGCAATCGGGTTCTGTCGACCGTAGCGCTATTCGACCGTGACGCTTTTGGCGAGGTTTCGCGGCTTGTCGATCGCCCGCCCTTTCATGTTCGCGACGTGGTAGGCGAACAGTTGGAAGACGACGTTCGCGACGAGCGGTTCAAGCATTCCAAGCGCCGGAATCTCGAAGGTCTCGTCGAGATACTTCGAGATATCCGCCCGCGAGGTCACGCCCAGCACTGGTGCGCCACGGGATTCGACCTCCTTGACGTTGTTGAGCGTCTCCTCGGGGCGGGCGCCCTCGGTGAGGACCGCCAGGACCGGCGTCTCCGGGGTCACGAGCGCGAGCGGCCCGTGTTTGAGTTCGCCTGCCGCAAACCCCTCGGCGTGATCGTAGGAGATCTCCTTGAGTTTCAACGCGCCTTCGAGAGCCACAGGAAAGCCGAGCTGGCGGCCGATGAAGAAGAACGCATCGCCGGTGCCATACTCTCGGGCGGCCTCGCGGATGGCGTCCTCCCGATCGAGGATCTGCTGGACTGCCCCCGGCAACCCACGGAGGTTCGAAAGCACTCTGGCGGCGGTCTCCGAGGGGAGCATCCCCCGTCCCTGCCCGAGCGTCACCGCAAGCAACGAGAGGGTGGCGACCTGCGAGGCGAACGTCTTCGTCGCCGCGACCCCGATCTCCGGGCCGGCGCGGATGAACACCGAGTCATCCGCCTCCCGCGTGACGGTACTGCCGAGGGTGTTCGTCACCGCGAGCGTCCGGGCGTTCGCCCGGTTGGCCCGCCGGAGTGCACTCAGCGTGTCGGCGGTTTCCCCGCTCTGGGAGATCGCGACCACGAGCGTCCGCCAGGGGTCACGGCCGCCGCCGACGGTGTATTCGCTGGCGATCTCGACGGAGGTCCGGACATCGGCGTACTCCTCGAACAGCGCCTTGGCGTAGCGGCCGGCGTGATAGGAGGTGCCACAGGCGATGATCTGGATCTCCTCGAGGGAGTTGAGATACTCGTCAGGCAACGACAGTTCCAATTCGGTCTCGGCGTTCAACTCGTCGATCCGGCCCGAGAGCGTCTGGCGGAGCGACTGGGGTTGCTCGTGGATCTCCTTGAGCATATAGTGGTCGTAGCCGCCCTTCTCGGCGGCGTCGGCCTCCCACTCGACGGTCTCGACCGGCCGCTCGACTGGATCGCCATCGTTTCGGAGCGTCACATCGGTCGGCGTCACTTCGACGACGTCGTCGTCCTCGACGTACGTCACGTCCCGGGTGTGATCGAGGAAGGCCGTGACGTCACTGGCGATGAAATTGCCCGTCTCGCCTCGGCCGATCACTAATGGGCTGTCCTGGCGGGCGGCGACGATCCGATCACTGTCGGCGGTGACGACTCCGAACGCGAAGCTCCCCTCCAGCCGATCGATCACGGTCTCGACGGCGTCCTGCAGGCTCGCTGCCCCCGGGAGGGTCTCTTCGAGGAGATGGGGAATCACCTCGGTATCGGTCGCGCTCGTGAAGGTATGTTCCGCCAGTTCGTCCTTGAGTGTATCGTAGTTCTCGATGATGCCGTTGTGGACGACCGCGATCTCGCCGGTGCAGTCGGTGTGGGGATGGGCGTTTTCGTCAGTCGGCCGGCCATGGGTCGACCATCGGGTGTGGCCGATGCCACACGTCGCCGGCGATGTGTCGGGTAGATCGAGATCGTCGATGGCGCCGCTCTGTTTGTAGATCGACAGCACATCGGTCGCCAGTGCGATACCAGCCGAGTCATACCCGCGGTACTCGAGGTTCTTCAGGCCGGTGGCGACGATCGGGAGCGCCTCGTCCTCGCCGGTGTAGCCGATGATTCCACACATGGTTACCCCCGCCGCACCTCCGCATCGTTCGGAATCCGTCCATCGAGCGTCGCGCCGGCTTCGACGGTCACGCCGGTGCCGATCACGGTGCCCGCCACGACGGTCACCGCTCCGCCAAGATCCGTGTTGTCACCGACCACACCGCCCAATCGGACCTCCGGATAGAGCTCCCCATCGACAACGACATCGCCCACGCCGCCAGCGATAGTTGTATTCGCGCCGATCCGGACGTTTTCCCCGACGATGGCGTCGCGCACGACCGCACCCGCCTCGATCGTCGCATCCGCAAGGACCAGCGAATTGGCGACGACGCTGTTCGGCCCGATCCGGACGTTCTCGCCGATGGCCGTTCCTCGGAGGACCGTCGCGTTCGGTTGGACGGCGGCATCACGATCCATCGCGACCGCGTCGGTCACGGTGGCCGTTGGGTCGATCCGGGCGGTCGTCTCGACGCGTGTGTCGCGGTCGGCCCGATCGAGAACACTCGCGTTCACACTGATCACGTCCCAGAGATGCGTGACGTCCTGCCAGAGTCCCTGATAGCGCTGTGCACACACCAGCTCGGCATCGGCGAGATCGTTCAGAGTCGCCGTGATCGCGAGTTCGCCGTCATCGCCCGTCGTCGTCTCCTGAATAGCGGCGAAGATATCGGTGTCGAACCGATAGACGCCGGCGTTGATCAGGTCGGAGGTCGTCGTGTGCTCGGGTGGTTTTTCGGTAATCCGGGTAACGCGATTGCCGTCGAGTTCGACGACGCCGTACCGGCTCGGCTCCTGCGAGCGGGTGACTGACATGACCACGGTGTCTTCGTCGTCGTGTTCCCGGACGTCCCGGATGGCTGTCGGTTCGATGATCCGATCGCCGTTGAGGACCAGAAAGTCGTCCTCGATGTGGGCGGCAGCCTGCAGGACCGCATGGCCGGTCCCCAGTTGCTTGTCCTGGATCGCGTATTCGATATCGACGTCCCAATCGTCGCCATCGCCGAAGTAGTTCTGAATCCGCTCGCGCTTGTAGCCGACGACCAGGACGATTTCGTCGATGCCGGCATCGGCGACGGCCGTGACGACACGTTCGAGGAGCGGTCGGTTCGCGATCGGGACCATCGGTTTCGGTCGGACGGCGGTCAGCGGACGGAGACGACGCCCTTCGCCGGCGGCGAGGATGACGGCTTTCATAGATAGGTACGTGTGGGTGTGATGGTATTATTCCGTGAGGACACCCGGTAGGAACCGGTCCTCGTGGCTGGTGATCCGGTCTTCGTACTCGATGAGGGTACCGAGGATGTCTCGAACGCCCTCCTCGAAGGTCTGACGCTGGCCGCCGATGAGGTCAAGGTAGCGATCGTTCTCGATTTCCATTTTGTGTTCCTCGTCTTCATCGCGTGGGTTCTCGAAGTGTTCGACCTCGACGTCGAGTCCGAACTCCCCACCCACATCGGCTATCGTGTTGGCGATCTCGACGATGCTGATCGGGCGGGTGACCTGGTTGTAGACGGTCAACTCGTCCGGTCGATCAGCCGGATCGATCTCGGCAATGCTGACGAGGCCTTCGACGGCGTCCTCGAGACTGATGAACGGCTTGCGTTGCTCACCCTTCCCGTAGACGGTGACCGGATAGCCGGCGATCGCTTGAGCGCAGAAGCGATGGGCGACGGTCCCGAAGTAGTAATCGAAGTCAAAACGGGTGGGGAGGTCCGCTTGTGTGGTCTCCGGCGTTTCCGTCCCGTAGACGATCGCGGTCCGGATATCGCTGATCGGCAGTCCAAATTGGGTTTGGGCGAGGCGCATGTTCCCGGCGTCGAAGCTCTTCGTCATGTGATACCAAGAACCCGACATCGCGGGGAATGGGACCTCGTCACGTTCGCCCTGATTCTCCATGACAGCACCGCCTTCCGGGATCGGGAACTCGGGGGCTCCATAGACCCCGGTCGTTGTCGTTTCGACGAAGTGGGTATCCGTGAGATCGTGTTCGTGCAGTCCCCACAGGAGGTTCCGTGTCGCCTGGAGGTTGTTGTACTGGGTGTAGTTCGCCCGTTCGCCGTTGATCTGGGAGTACGGCGCCGAGGGCTGGGCCGCTGTGTGGAGCACCGTCTCGGGCTCATGCACCTTGAGGAGTTGATCGACCGTATCCCGGTCCGTGAGGTCGCCCTTGACGAGACTGATGTTCGGTCTGCCTGCAAACCGGGTCTCGGGATCGTCGATCGGGACGGCGGAGACGCTGCCGACCTCCTCAACCCAGTCACGTCGCGCGCCGTTATCGACACCAACGATTCGTTCGTCACAGCGATCTGCGAGTCGGAGCACGGTCGGCCAACCGAGATAGCCGTCCGCACCGGTTACCAGGATCGTCATAGTAGTTACTCAATTTCTGAGTAACTAACTTAAAGTTTGTCGTGTTTCCTCTGTTCGCGGTCGGTGTCGATACGGAACGGAATTGATTTAATATATCGTTATTTCAGGCTACTCTCGGAATTGCATTCACGGATGTTTTGATCGAGGAAGAGCGCCACTCAAAGATCGAATCGCTCGTCGATCGCGTGCAAGCGACTGGTATCGATGTCGCTGAAGACGAGGTCTGGGATGCTATTGACGACCGGATGGATGAGGTGACGGAACCGGCGACCTATTGTTGAGCGCATCTCAACAAGTTCCGTAAATTTGAATTACACGATCGGTATTTCCCGTGGACAACGGAGAAGGATTTCCGAACTGCGATCGATGAATTCCCGTCGCCGACACCACGACGAGGAAGGGCGGTTTCCGCTGTGGGTGTATGCAAGTGAGTATGAGACGCAGGTGATCGGGAATGTGGTCAAGTCATCGAGTTCGGATATTATCGAAACGGCTGATCACCAATCGGATACAGATCATAGCGGGATAGGCGAATGATTTAGATTGTAGACCCGAGTTACTGTATACGCTACAATTTGACGACGTTTTGCCCTTCAAGTGCGTTGGGGACTTGGAACTGATAGAGAGTTTTCGACCCCGATCGGGTGACGAGTTCGAGTTCTGCATTTTCGCTTTCCTCAAGACCGGTGTCGCCAGAGCCACTAATTGTGCTTATATTGATGAAGATTTTGAATCGATCATCGCCGCTGTTGAGAACGGTGGATGAACCGTCGGTATCTCTGATCGTCCGAACGCCGAACTCACTCGAACCGACGCTATTTACATCGACACCGCTGGCGTAGGTGAGTGTCTGAGAGTTATCGGGACCGAGATAACTGACGGTAGTATTCCCGAGGTTGATATTGTCTGATCCAGGACCTTTCTTGACGGTGACGTTGATCCGATCGACGTAGTCACCGGTGGCGTTTCCGCTGACTGAGACAACTTGGAGCCGATTGGTGACTTGCTGACTGCTCTTCTCACCGGTTTCGGCTGACTTAGTCTGTAGGAATCCAGCTGTATTGATCAGTACACCGGCGGCGATCGCGGCGACGAGTACCATCGCGATGAATACGATCAGTGTACCGATGCCGACTTGGCCACGGTCGTTGGCATTTGCGATCTTCTCGAACATAGTTTGGTGTATCTTAACTAAGTACGTCTATCATGGGATAACGTGCCCATCAGACGCTTACTCGACGGTTTGGAGAATTTGTATTTAAAGCGTTGGACCAAATTTTCAATTGAGATAACCATGACTGTCGACGATATCAACTCACCTTTAGAGTCACTGATTTTTGATCGAAGCGTCTAAGTACTATCTGATGAAGTGCCCGACTCGTGGGGTTGATCTGAGCCCTTTGAGTGATGAACAGGTTCGACATTGGTATTGTTCGGATTGCGATCCGGAGTATGAAATCCCGGAATCAACACAGCTCACCACTTACTGGTATTTCTCCTATTACTGTGGCGATGATCGTTAAATGGGAATGCGTGAACTCCCTGAGGTGTAAACTACTCTTGTGATATGACTGGTAAAACAGAATTGTCAAGCCCTTCTCTCCACGAATAGTGAATATGCGTATTCTCGTTACCGGTGGTGCAGGCTTTATCGGTTCTCATCTATCGGAACGACTCCTTCACGATGGTCACCATGTCGTTGTTCTTGATAATCTCGACCCATACTATGATGTCGGGATCAAACAACGCAATCTGAACCGTTGTCGAGATGTGGGTGCAGACCAATTCGAATTCGTTGAGGGCTCGGTGACGAATGAGTCATTAATTGATTCGTTGATCGCTGATCATGAAATTGAATTCGTCTATCATGAAGCGGCACAAGCTGGTGTTCGGGCAAGTGTCGAAAATCCAAAGAAACCTCATGTGATCAATACCACTGGCCTACTCAACGTCCTCATTGCTGCCGATCGATATGATGTCGAACGTGTTGTCAATGCTTCATCGTCGTCAGTGTATGGCAAACCGGATTATCTTCCATATGACGAAAACCACCCGAATTACCCGAAAAGTCCCTACGCCGTGACGAAGCTGACTTCCGAACATTACTGCCGCGTGTGGGATGAACTCTTCGACGTTTCGACAGTAAGTCTACGTTATTTTACTGTCTACGGACCACGCATGCGCCCGAACATGGCGATTACGAACTTCACGTCACGCTGCCTGAACGACAAACCACCAGTCATCTACGGTGATGGTCAACAAACGCGTGATTTTACGTATATCGACGATATCGTTGAAGCAAATCTCACACTTCTTGAAACCGATGTCGCCGATGGAGAAGTTCTGAATATTGGTTCGAGTGACAATATCACGATTGAAGAACTTGCTGAGCATATCATTGCTGTCACAAATACTGACGTTGAACCCGTTTATGAGGACCCCAAAGAAGCCGATGCGCGTCATACACATGCGGATGTCTCGAAAGCAATGGAATTGATTGATTACGAACCGAGTGTCGATATCCATACTGGTGTGTCACGTTTCGTTGCATGGTATCGGGAGAACCGTGATTGGTATGAACCGTTGGTGTTGAATTCTTAAAAACCAATACCGATCTTTCTTTTCATCATCCGTGCTACAGCGGATGATTCTATACACATCCCGCTGAAATCCTTAGAGCGTGAGGTATCCCATGGAATCCCGAAGATCGATTATGACACGAGCCCCCAAGCACGGGGGTGACAGGCCTCTTCACACATTTGGGATTTCAGAGGATACCATGACCACAAATTACTCCCGGAGCATTGATCTCTATAAACGCCACGTACAGGTTGCCGTCTTTGACGATGAAAGAGAAGCCGTTGAAAAGGTCCGCGTCGCCACCGCACTCCTCGAAAAATCGCCCACATGTACCTGGTGAGAGAGCCCCCTCGAAGCGGGAAGCAACTACCTCACAATCTCCGACACACTTGTCGAGCATCTGGATGTGACACAAAAAAGAGGAAGAAACAGATCGTGGGATTACTCACTAGAGATTATTGATGTTTTGCCCTTCAAGGGCGGCGGGATTTCGAACTGAAAGGGTGTTTTCGAGCCCGAGCGAGTGACGAATTCCAGTTCTGCGTCGTCACTCTCTTTGAGGCCCTTGATCTTGTG
>JBDGPX010000127.1:0-15433 GCA_042219475.1 Halobacteriales archaeon | reverse complement strand
GGCCCTAATAGACTGAAGCCGACCCGGATATCCTGGCCTTGCGTCACGGGTCGCCCCGAGAGACGATCCCGGATGAGGGGACCGACGTTACCGCGGATCCGCAGATTCTGGGGAAGGGCCACCGTCACGGATTTGGCGGCTTTGACGTCGGCTTTCTCGATTTCGACACGGTCATCGATACCGACATCGGCCTCCTGACGGAGCCGCCCATCGATCCGGATGACGCCTTTCCCTTCGTCCTCCGGGTATCCCGGCCAGACCCGCGCGATCGCACGTCCGCCGTCGTTGCCCTTGATCAGGATATAGTCGCCGCTTTCGAGCCCGAGCTCGTTTGCGGCTGCGGGATCGATCGCGGCGTAATCACGTCCGGCGTCCTTTTGTTTCAGCGGCTTGACGATGAGCTTCATTTTCTCACCTCGAACGTGACCACGCCATTCCGATTAAATGCTTGTACCTCGCCCGGTGGGAGGTCGATCTCTGTCTGTTGACCGTCGCCGTAAACCACGATCGCGACCTCATCGAGGAGATCGATGGATGGATCGGCAGCGGGACCAAAGTCGGCGGCGATGACAGTCCGGTCGTCGTAGTCAAACCGACGGACCGACACATTCGCCTGCTGTTGCTTGAGAGTCATTGTAACTTTACCAGTAGTTAGGTATACTACTATATAAATATATCGTTTATTAAACGCAATACAGCGATACGATCAGTTGCTAATGATTAGATTGTAGTTCATGGTTATCGGAGCGAGGATATTTGTAGACGGCGGGTGGAGCCATTCCATGGAGACTGTCGATCATCACGGTCGGACGACCGCCTATCAACACATGGATCGAGGTGGTGCCGGCACGCCGGTGCTCTGTGTTCACGGGAGCGGGGGCACCCACGAAGTCTGGAAAGGTCAGCTCGCCCGACTGGCAAGTGAACGGCCGGTCGCCGCACTGGATCTCAGCGGCCATGGCGAGTCGACGGATATCGACACCGATCCCGGACCGGCGACGCTGGCGGCCTATGCTCACGACGTCATCGCCGTCGCTGAGGCGACAGGGGCCGGCACGCTCGTGGGCAACTCCCTCGGCGGTGCCGTTGTCCTCCATATCGCGCTGGAGACGACCTTTGTGCCGGATGCCCTCGTTCTCGTTGGCACCGGCGCCCGCCTCTCGGTCCGGGACGATCTCCTGGCGGCACTGCAATCGGATTTCGAGTCGGCCATCGAAACCCTCCATAGTGACGATCTACTGTTCCATACCGAGGCTACCAGCTATCACGAGATGTCACGGGCCGCACTCAGGGCCGCCGGTCCGCGAATCACCTATCGGGATTTCGCTACCTGCGATCAGTTCGATGTTCGGGATCAGCTCGATACGATCGAGTGTCCGACACTGGCGCTGACCGGCGAGCACGACGGTCTTACACCGCCTTGGTATCACGAGTATCTCGCCGAACACATCCCCAACGCCGAGTGGACAACGATCCCCCAGGCCGCCCACCTCTCGATGCTTGAGCAGCCGGATGGCTTCAACGAGGCCGTTTCGACGTTTCTACGGAACCACTGTGATCCGGCCTGAGATCGATGATTGGGAACGATCGAACGGAATTGTAAGGCTTAACGTGGACGGTACTGCGATTTCACATGTGCCCGAACCTGTCGAACAACACCAGCCTGACGGGATCGATTATGGCTGGATCATGCAAGTGACCTTCATTACGACGATCATTATCGGGGTACCCGTCGTCGCATTTGGGGCCGCCTTCGTTCGACTGCCCTCATGGGGCGCCCGAGCCGCTTTCGCCGTTCGGGTTGGGGCGGTCGTCTGGTTTCTCTCGGCGATCGGTGTGTATCTCTACGCTCGATCCCATCAACAATCGGAATCCGGATCGGCCGAATAACGGCCTTCCGCTACTGGCCTGACAGTTTCTCCTCCACGTAGCGAAACGCCATGCCGGCCCGTTCGGCCGCGACCGCATCCCGTTCGGAGTCACCCACGAACAGGCTCTCTGCTGGGTCGATCGAGAGCTGTCGAGCGACGGTCAACAAGGGCTCTGGATCGGGTTTTCGTGTTGGAACGCTGTCGCGTCCGACGATCGCATCGACCTGCTCGATCAGCCCATGGACATCCAAGGCGATGCGACAGGCCGCCTCACAGTTGAGCGAGCAGACTCCGATTGGCCCGGTCGCTGTCGCCAACTCATCGGCCGTCGGCAGCCGATCCGAGTGACGCGCCCCTTCGCGTTCGTGTTTGGCGATGATCTGCTCGACAGGTTCTCGATTACCCGTCTCGTCGGCGTAATCGAGAAACGCCCAGAGATCCTTTCCCTCGACGGTATGGCCCTCGCCTTCGAAGAAGGCGGCGACTTCGTCCCTGACCGCATCCCAGTTGACGGTCAACCGGACGAGCGTCCCGTCTAAGTCGTAGATCACGGCCCTGCTATCAGTGGGAACAGCCGAATCTGACACCACGATGACTATAACATAGATCCCAGTAAGGACCCTTCGGTCTTCCGACCGTCTCCGGTCATTATTCGAGCAAGGATCGGGCGATGACTTCCTTTTGAATCTCGGAGGTGCCCTCGTAGATCGTCGTCACCTTCGCATCCCGATAGTACCGCTCGACGTCGAACTCCCGCATATAGCCATAGCCACCATGCAGCTGGACGGCCTCGTTGGTGATGTCCATCGCGGCCACGCTCGCGAAGTACTTCGCCATGCTCGCGTCCAGCCGAACGTCCTCACCGGCGTCGTCCCGCTGGGCGGCGTTGCGTGCCAGCAACCGAGCCGCCCGTACCTGTGTCGCCATGTCGGCGATCCGGTGGCGGACGGTCTGGATATCCCCGATCGGACCGCCGAACTGCTCACGTTCCCCGACGTATTCGATCGCCGCATCGAGGGCCGCCTGTGCGAGGCCGACCGCCTGAGAGGCGATCCCGATCCGGCCCCCGGTCAGAATCCGGAGGGCGGCACTGAGCCCGTCGCCTTCCGGTGTCAACCGGTAATCCGCCGGAATCCGGGCCTCCTCGAAGGTCAGGGCTGTCGTATCGCTCGCCCGCAGGCCGAGTTTGTCTTCTTTTTTTCCGACCTCCACGCCCGGCGTCTCCTTCGGTACCACGAATTGGGTCACGCTGTCGGGATCGGTCCGATCGGTTTTCGCAAACAGGATAACGATCCCCGACCGCTCGCCGTTGGTAATCCACTGCTTCTGGCCGTCGATAACGTACTGATCGCCGTCTCGACGCGCTTCAGTCGTCATCTCCGCCGGGTTCGATCCCGCTTCCGGTTCCGAGAGGGCAAACGCCCCGACCGGCCGGCCGTCGGCCATATCGGGTAACCACCGTTCGCGTTGATCGTCGCTGCCGAAGGTCGCGAGACAGGATGTCGCCAAGCAGTGTACCGAGAGGGCGGTCGCGACGGCCAGGCTGCCGTATGCGACGGTCTCGTTCACCACGCTGTAGGTCACCCGATCGATATCGAGCCCGCCGTACCGCTCCGGGACGGTCATGGCGGTGAGATCGAGCTCCGCCAGTCCGTTCCATACCTCCTCGGGGAACGTCTGGGTCCGATCGGCCTCCCGCGCGACCGGTTCGATCTCGGCTTGGACGAATTCCTGGACGGACTCTTGGATCGCGGCTTGTTCAGGGGTGAGCGTCGCGTCGTCGAGGCCGTCAACCATGCGGATGGAATACGTGTCCGTGGAGAAAAAGATGACTCGCTGGCGATCCTATGACGGCCGCTGAACGATCAGTCACGCAGAAAGCCGACCACCGTGCCCGGCTCGGCGTCGATGCCGCCCCCCTGAGCAAAGGCCGGGCTTCCGCCCCCACCACCGCCGAATTCGTCGGTCACGTCCGCGATGATCTCGTTTGCATCGGCACCCTCGGCGGCAACGGCGACGAACGTCCGGCCGTCCTGTCCGACCAATGCGACCACGTCGGCTCGCTCGCCGACCAGTTCTTTCGCACGATCGCCGAGATCGTTCGCGTCGAGGCCATCGATCGTCCCCACTAGCCAGTGGCGACCGTTCTTTTCGACGATGTCGTCCTCGAGGTCGGCTAACTGGGCGTCAACCATCTCCGCACGGAGCGATTCGATTTCAGCCTGGAGCTCCTCGGTTTCGGCTTGGAGCCGTTCGGCCGCGTCGGGGAGCCCCTCAACGCTGGTCTCGAGGATACGAGCCGCCCGCTTGGCGGCCGCTTTCTCGGCCTTTCGTCGCTCGATTGCCTGTGGCCCGACGGTGAATTCGACCCGGGACAATCCCTCGCCGGGATTCGATCGGTCCAATACCGTCACCGGCCCGATCTCGTTGGTCGTCGAGACGTGGGTGCCACCACAGGCTGCGACATCCCAGTCCTCGATGGTCACGATCCGGATCGTATCGGCGTCGGCCATCACGCCCTCTTCGGTCTTGGTGTTGAACGCGACGTCGTCGCGCTCGTGGGCCTCCTCGGGCGGGATCTGCTCCCAGCTCACCGGTCGCGACTCCCAGACTACCCGGTTGGTTAGCCGTTCGAGTTCGAGCAGAACGTCGTCATTAATATCGGTCGTCGTCGTGAAGTCGACACGGACCTTCTCCTCGTCGATCCCGAAGCCACCGTACCCCAGATCATCGAGCAACCGGCGGCCAGCTCCATAGAGTGCGTGGCTCGCTGTATGCGCCCGCATGCAGTACCGTCGGAATTCCGGATCGATCTGTCCAACGACCGTTTGCCCTTCGGTGAGATCGGCCGTGTCATCGAGGATATGGACGATGTCGCCGTTCCGTTTCTGGACCGTTTCGACCGAACGGTCGGCGATCGCTCCCCGATCGGCGGGTTGGCCACCGCCCTCAGCGTAGAAGTAGGTTCGATCGAGTGTTACGGCCGTGCCGTTGATCCTCTCGATCTCCGCGTCAAACGACCATGTGTACGGCTCGGCCGGCGCGAGATACTCGGTCATGCTCGCGGGATGGGGGAGCGGTGACAAAAAACGTCGCGACTTGCCGTCGCGTGGAATCCTCGGCCCCACTGATCGGGGTGATCGGGGTCACTGACTCAGTCCTCAGTGAGTTCGATGTCGAGTTCCGATTCGAGCTGTTCGATCAGCGATCCGCCGACCTTCGCCTGGACGGCTCGACCCTGTTCAACGGCGAGTAGATCGTTCTCGGAAATCCCGAGTTCATCGGCGAGTTCCTGTCGCTGATATCCGGCCTCTTGGCGGGCTGTTTCGACGATTTCGCCATATCCATGCCGGAGATACGGCAGTGGATCGTTCTCGTAATCGGTGCCCTCCTGCTCCCAGTGGGTGGAGTCCCCTACCATTGCGTCCGTCGCTCGGGCTGTATTCTGTGCTGCCTGTTTGCGACGCTTGCGTTCCTCGGTTCGTTCCTCCTCGCTCCTCGCCTGATCGGTATCGTCGTGGGGGGCACAGTCAGGACAGACCAGCAGATCGGCCCCGGAGATCGTGGCTCGGTCGAGCCGATCGGCGGCACGACCACAGAGTTCACAGGTATCGCCTCCACCCCCGGAGGAGCTTCCCGTCGAATATTTGGGCATATCAATGGTAGGTACAGGTACCTTTTGAATGTCGCGGCTGGCTGGTTTTCTTTTATTTTCCGGGTGTCCGGTTACACTTTCGATACGGTCATCCGTAGAACTCGTTTCGCGCGTCCGCACCGGCCCGGAGCATTGCGACCGTCATTTCGTAGGCCGTCGGATAGTCGTCTGCAGTAAACTGTGTCGTCCGGTCCTCAGGCCGGTCGATGCTGGGAAGTTGTCCGGCGCGATGTGCATGATTCGTCGCGGACCAATCGGCTTCGATCGTGACCGGCTCGGTGACTGACGGCTGATCGAACCCCTCGCTGGCGACCCGTTCGACTGCATGTTCGGCGGCGTCATGGATCGCGGCAGTAGTTTCCGCCGGTGGCTTACAGTCCGCCGTGAACCGATCGATCCCGTCCTTGACGGTAACCGTCTCGACGTCACCGAGTTCATGTGTCGCTTCGGTCGCCGTCTTGTCGTCGCCAGTGACTAGGCCGACGGGTACTCCGAGTATGTTCGCGAGACGAGCGTTCCAACCGAGTTCGCCGGCCGAATCCCCGTTGATCCTGATATCGAGTAGTTCGTGGCCGATGAACGTATGATTCAGGACCGCGCCGGCGGTGCCGGCTTTGGCGTGGTAGCCCATGAACATCGCGATGTCGTGGTCGGCTTGGAGGCCTTGCATCATCGAGCGCGGTTTGGTGTTGCCCCGAATCAACCGGGCAGACTCGTGTAGGTCATCCCGGTCGAGATTCGTCATGCTTGAGTGAGAATCGTTGACGAGGATCTCGGTAGCACCCCCGGCAATAGCTCCTGCAACCGCAGCGTTGACATCTCCATGCAGCAAGTCTTGACCCTTCTCGTAGGCCGATTCGCCGGTGACGACGTCGGCTGGTGTGGCGATCCCGCTGATACCTTCCATGTCCGCCGAAATGAACACGCGCACATCCACTCGTCTCGGGTCGATCGTATAAATAAGTAGATAGGGAGACCCGTGACACACTCGTTCTGTGGCGAGTCACGATCCGTGTCCGCTTGCCGTCTGACATCAGACCAAGGTTTATTCGGTCAGCCGGCCGATACACGATTCATGGAATCGGTTCGCAAAGGACTCCGTGAAGGGGAGATCGAGCAGGATACCTACGGCCGGTTGGTCTGTGGGTTCTGCGATACGAACCTCGACAAACGAAGCGATCCGGAGGATCTGGGTGCGATTCGAACCTGTCCCGACTGTGGCCGGGAGTGGCGTGCCTTGGATTGAGTTCGGTTGCCGCGTCGTCGTTTCTACCTTTCGCTGTACGTGGAGTCGTCATTGCAGCGTTACAGACTGGAAACCCCATCCTACGGCTAAATTCTACAACCGTTCGATTCACTCAGACGGCTGACACAGGATCGACAATACGTATAGACCGGCTCATTGGCTGTCCCACAGTACTGACATCGAACGCGGTTGATCATTGTCCCTGAATCGATCGGTTCCTGTGACCGCTCTCGACCGCTCTTCGTGGTCTGTTCCGTTGTCATCGGTGTCGTTCCTGACTGTTCGATCATCGTCATGAGATGCATCCCGATCAACATGATGAGGAGGGCGATCAGGAACGCCCCGAACAATGCCGTCGGATCGCTCACGGCTGGCAGCCACTCGGAGATCGTCGTTTCGGCTCCAAGCATGTTCGGGATGGCGATCGGAGCCAGGGCCCACATTGACGCTCACCGGGATATCCTACGATCACCGAACCGAAGGATATTCGGTCTCTTCTCAGTTCGTGGGAATACGGGGTCAAACCAACGGTCATCGTTCCAGTTGCGGCTGGGAGGATCGCAATCCGAACCGAGTTCTGGCTCTCTGGTCATTCTCTGCGCCGTGCGAGCCGTGCCTGTCCAGTGTCGGCAGCGATGTGGACGTTATACAGATCACCGGTCGCTGTCCGGATGGGTACGATCCAGGTCCCATACTCCTGATAGGGGTCGCTACTGAGTTCCTCAACCGTTTCGTTGGTCGAATCTATCGCCTCCCGAGCGGTTTCGATCGCGGCACTTTTCGAATTTACTGCCGTGGCCTCTCGTGACAGATCGACCGACAGCACCGGACAGGGGCTTGTTCTGATGATTCGCTCGGTGACACTGCCTAAAACCATTCGTTCGATCCCCGATCGTCCGTGGGTACCCATCACGACGAGATCGATATCGGCGGTCTCGATGAATTCGAGAATAACGGATACTGGACGACCGTCCTTGCACACGCCTTCAGCATCGATACCACGGTCCTTTGCGAGATTGACGAACCGATCGATCGCTGCTTGGCCCTCCTCCGCTAAGACGTTCCGGAGATCGGCTTGTGTCGTCCCGGGGAAACGATCGGTGTCGACTGCATGCAGGACATAAAGCTTCGCGTCATAGGTTTTGGCGATCGTGATCGCCTGCTCGGGGACTGTGCGGGTCCGCTTGTTCCCGTCGGTTGGCAGTAGCAGCCGTTCGTACATGACTCATATAGGATCGTTAGGGGCATTTTCCAAATACGATCCACCGATTCTCGTCACGTAGGAACGGATACGCCTTATGATCGATTCATGATCGGTCATCTGGTGGTTCAGTCATGGTTGATACTCTTGTCCGATCGGGTTGGTCGTTGATCGGAACCACCCGATCGATAGCGATCCCCGTATTATATTATACTAACGAGCGTATCCCCACCCATGACGATTCTCGCAGCTGTTGATGGCGAACAACACCCCGACCGTGTCGTCAGCGTCGCGGAGGATTTAGCGAGTGCGTACGACGATGACTTGACTGTCGTCTACGTGATGTCCGAAGAGGAATTCGACGAACGGCAGGATGATATCCCGGACTATCACATCGATCAAGCGGAATCAGCAGCCGCAGAAACCGCCCGCAAAGTCGTCTCGTCGACATTGGATTCGACATCAGGTGTTGAGACTATCGGGACTGTCGGGCGAGTGACCCAACAGATCCTCTCGACCGCGGAGGATGTCGATGCCCGGTATATCGTTATCGGCGGTCGCAAGCGATCACCCGCTGGCAAGGCGTTATTCGGGAGTACGACCCAATCGATTCTTCTTCACGCTGACCGCCCCGTGGTCACGATCATGCAGGAAGGGTGAACTACGCACCCTACTCGCTCACGGCTTCGCCGTTCGCTTCGTTCGGCGATGCTCTCTGAGCCATCTAATGGCGGAATCAACGGTCCTCGATCGGGACGAAGTCACGGGACTCGGGTCCGACATACCGTCCCAACGGCCGAATGAGTCGGTTGTCCTCCTGGTATTCGAGGGTATGGGCCACCCATCCGCCGACACGACTCATCGCGAAGATCGGGGTATAGAGATCGATCGGGATATCGAGCTGGTAGTAGACCGAGCCGGAATAGAAGTCGACGTTCGGAGCGATATCACGCTCCGGGAGGCCGATCTCTTCGGTGAGGTATTGCTCGATCGTGGTGGTATATTCATGCCACTTCCGAACGCCGGTTTCCTCCGCGAGAGCCTCGCTCCGGTCTTCAAGGATTTTCGCTCGGGGATCTTTGACATTGTACACCCGGTGACCCCATCCCGGGATGCGGCGGCCCTCATCGAGGGCATGCTTGACCCATTCTAATGGCTCTTTGTCACTCTTATCGATTTCGAGCAGAATCTCCATGACATCCTGATTGGCCCCGCCGTGCCACGGGCCCGACAGCGCGCCGATCCCGGCAGTAATCGCGTTATACATGTCCGCGTACGTGCTGACGACTACCATTGTCGTGAACGTCGAGGCATTCAGGCCATGATCGGCATGGATCGTCAACGCCATATCGAAGATGTCAGCCGCGACATCGCCGGGTTCTGTGCCAGTGAGCATGTACAGGAAGTTCTCGGCGTATCCGAGATCGTCACGGGGAGTGACTGGTTCTTCGCCGCGCCGGAGCCGGTCGTAGGCCGCCAAGAGGGTCGGTATCTTCGCGGCGATCCGACGGCCCTTACGTAACCCAGCCTCGAGATTCTCGGGTTCGGCGTCGGGCTCGGGATCGTATCCCGACAGCATCGAGACACCCGTCCGGAGGGCGGCCATGGGTTGTTCATTTTGCGCGGCCAGCTCGGTGAGCGTACTCACTACCCCATCCTCGATGGTTCGCTCCGCCGCCATCGTCTCGGTAAATTCGGCAAGCGCCGACTTATCGGGTAGTTCACCGTGCCACAGCAGGTAGAGCACCTCCTCGAAACTCGCCTTTTTCGCGAGATTCCCGATCGCATATCCCCGGTACAGCAGTTCGCCGGCATCCCCATCAACGTCGCTCAGTTCCGATTCCGCGACGACAACGCCCTCAAGCCCGTGGTGGAGTTCGGGTCGGGTCACCTTCCTGAGTAGGTCTGACATACTCCTCCATTGGAAGACAGCAGTCAAAAGTGGCTTCCTCGAACCGGCATCGAACCCATCCTGTTCCCTCGGCCGAACACACGAACCGTACACGTTGTTCTCCGACCGGTGAGGCGGGAATCAGTACGGCGGGGATTCCGCTTGGATGATGTCGGCGACCTCCGCGAACTCATTGGCGAGGAGGACAATGATATCATCGAGCGTGACGATCCCGACTAACTCATCGCCCTCGGTGACCGGAATCCGGCGCACGTTGGCGTCGGCAGCGGCTCGGAGCGTCTCATAGATTCCAGCGTCGGCATCGATGGTGAACAGATCCGCCGTCATGACGTCTTCGGCAGTCATGCCTTCCGGCGAGTGGCCCTCAGCGAGGACATTGACAGCGAGATCGCGGTCAGTCACGATTCCGACCGGTCGATTATCCTCGATCACGACGACACTTCCGACGTCTTCGTCCCGGAGGATAGCGCCGACGTCGTCGATACTGGTGGTCGGACTGACGGTGACGACTTCCGTTCTGGCGAGGTCGATAATAGCCATTGGTGTCTCTACGTACCCCTTGGCGCGGTCGACGACTAAAGCCCCTTGAAGATGATCAACAGTTGATAAGCGATGGGTGCTGATCCGGCGCCGGTCAATCCTACAACAAGGCTGGTCTGATAGTAACTGGGGATTCTCCGTAGAATCGGCTTTGAGGTGTTGTTCGATCGTGCTGTGTTCGACCAGTCGTTCTCGCATTCTGGTGACGGTGCGCTCGTCCCGTGTTCGTCCGGATCGAACGACCTCCTCGGCTCGATCGATCGTGGCCAGTGTATCCGTATTGGCCAACATCACCGGGACGTCCTTTTCGGTAGCCGTCCCGAGAACTGTCTCCGGCGGGTGATGACTCCCTGTCAGCATCAGACAATCGACTCAAGATGCCTTGAGAACTGTCACTTGGATTCCCGTCGATCGATACCGGTGATCACTGCTGCATTCCTCGTTCCTCGGAAGTACTGTAGAGTCGCATCGACCTCCATCGCTCGACACTAAAGCGTTCGATGAAAGCACCTGTTTCAGTGTTCGTAAGGGGCTGGCGCCGACTACGGCGACGCGATCGGACGAGAACAACCCCGATAGGTTCCGCATGTCCTTTGATCGGGCTGACTGGATCATAATTGTACAGAACGTTCGCTATTGGCCGCTAACTGGAATTTTCCCGAGTTTGACGAGCTTCGATTGCTGCTGTGGTGTGCCCGTTCCTTCTGGATAGGTGATCGCAACGACGACCACCCCGACCGGCGTGGATCCTGGAGACAGCTCCCATTCGCCGGAAACCGTCTCGCTCCCACCCGGTTCGATCCGTCCGGTCGTGGCGTTCCCGCCGATCGTTCGTCCATCGCTGGTCGTGACTGCACTGAGTCGGAGTTCATAGGCTGAGTCGGTGTCGTTATTCACGGTTACCGTCAGCGTAAACGGCCAGCTGTCGCTTCTGGCTTCGATGACCGCTGCCGAGACGATTTCCGACTGTGGTGTCTCGGGGAGCAGTTCATCGCCCTGGGTTACCTGATCGGCCGTCGGAGTGGTCGATGCGCCGTCGGTTCGGGTCTCGGGTGAGGGCGTTGAATCGGTGTCGCCGCCGAGGTATTGGTGAAACAGCTCGAAGAAGGTGAATCCCTCAATGAGAATCGGAATCCCGATCGCAAGACCGATAAGCAGCCGAATCAGCGACCGTCGTTTCATAGCTATGGTAGTGTGAGTGGATCAGCTCGTCGCAATCGGTGTCAGTTCCGAGTGATGGTACGTTCTACGGGAAGTCCATCGATATCCGGATCGCGATCGCAAAGGGGATTGTGATCGACTGGTGGATGCTCAGACTGGGATCGGTGGCGTTCCCGGCGAGAGGACTCCATCGATAATCCAGGTTCCGAGAGGGAGTGAGTACGCGAGCACGACCAACAGTACCGCGATAGCTGTCCACAGCCGGAGATTATCCAGGATCCGCGGGCTGTGGTCGGCCGTCGATAGCGGCGTTGGGATAACGCCGTTGACCCGGAGCGGCGCCCCACCCCGCTCGGCCATCCAGGTGGCGACCATCACCGTCAGGAACAACGCCAACGACAGGAACAACAACGTGCCGCCGATCGCGATCTGGGTCTGCATTTCGCTCACGGTCCCAACAACCCCCTCGAATCCTACGCCGTCGACGGTATCGAAGAGTGGCTCGGCGGTCCGGCGTGGAACACCCGCCAGTCCGGCACGGTGCATCGCGTTCGACATCAGCGTCATTCCGACGAACCACAGATACACCTGCACGAGCGCGAGGCCCTGATATTGGAGCCGTTTGCCCGTGATCTGTGGCACCAGCCAGTAGCTCACGGCCATCGCCGTGAGGGCAAACGCCGTCCCGACAGTGAGATGGAAGTGGCCCGGCACCCAGATCGTATTATGGATGAGATAGTTGATGTTCATCCCGGCGTTGATCATCCCGGAGAATCCGCCAGCAGCGAACATCAGTCCGGCAAGGGTGATGCCGGCGAACGCCGGTTCATCCCAGGGGAGCGATCGGAGCCAGGCGAGCCGACCCTCACCTCCACGCTGTCGGGCGCCATGTTCCATCGAGGCGACGACGGTAAACGCCGTCAGCAGGCTCGGCAACAAGAGGAACATCGTGTTCGTCATCGCGATGAACTTGAATCCTTCAGGAATCCCGGGATCGACGTATTGGTGATGGAATCCCGTTGGCGTTGACAACAACAGGAAGAGCACGAACACGACCCGTGCAAGCGGATCCGAGAACAACCGCCCACCGGCGAGTTTCGGAAGGACTGTATACCAGACCAGGTAGGCTGGCAAGAGCCAGAAGTACACTACGGGATGACCGAAATACCAGAACAGGGTCCGGGTGAAGAGTGGATCGACCTGGTTGATCAGTCCCAGTGACCACGGAATCAGGAACGCAACGACCTCGACGGCGACACCCGCCGAAGAGAGATACCACATCAACATCGTCGTCAGCACCATAAACGTCTGGAGTGGGATCCGGCTATTCGGGTTCTCCTTGCGCCACCCCCAGTATGTCAGGAAGTAATTCACCCCAGCGATCCAGGACCCGACGATGATCAGCGCCGCCCCGATATAGAAGATCGGATGGGCTTTCATCGGCGCGTAGAACGTGAACAGCACGTCGGCATTGAACGGGATCTGATCGATGATTCCGCCGAGGATAGCGACAGTCGCGAGGACGGTCCCGATCACCATCAACGCGAACCATGTCAACGTCAACCGTGTGTTTGCAAGCGGCCGTTCGAGACTGCGTGACACCCCCCAGGTGAACAGTCCGGCGATGAAAAACGTCGTAAAGACGAGTGCTAGTAACACTCCATGGCCGGTCAGCACCGTGTAGTAATCCGCGGAGGAGATGATCCGCAGCACGTTCGTGCGGTGAAGAGCCTGGATCAATCCGAACAGCCCCCCGATGCCCAATGCTGCGAAGGCAACGATGAAGTTCAGACGGATGATCCGTGCCTCGAATGGATAGTCGTCCAGATACGCCATCTTATGCACCTCCTTCGTATTCGGACGGTGGAACGACCGTTATCTTGCCTTCCATGGTGTGGTGTCCGGCGCCACAGTACTCATGACAGACGATCCCGTAACTCTTAGCCTCGTTAAACTCCACGGTGATCTCCGCGACTTGGCCGGGAATGACCATCGTGTTTACGTTCGTCCCAGCGATCTGGAACCCATGGATGACATCGCCGCTCGTCACATACAGCGTCACTGTACTTCCGGCGGGGATCCGGATCGGCTCGGTTGAACCGGGTTGGAACAGGAACTGCTTTGCAACCATGTAGATCGCGAACTGATTTTCGCCCTGTTGGTAGACACCAGGTTGTCTGAAGTTGTCGGTCTGATCGAAATTGCTGTTCTTGATCGTCCCTGGATCGACTTGGCCGCCGGATTCGTCGACCATTTTAACGCCGGGGCCGACAGCGCCGTAGGCAACCGTCGAAATGAAGCCAACGATCAGCAGTATCGATGCCGCGATCCAGACTTTTTCGAAGCGGTGGATTTCCATATTCGTTGACACCTCCGGATTAGCCGATCACCGTCGGCCCGTTACCGAGGAATTCGATGAAGTACATGAAGACCCATAACACGATCAAGATCAGGAAGTAGACCACGATGAGCGTCGCCGTCCCGACGGGATCGTATTCGTCGTGCCCGATTTCGCGTTCGACCTCCTCGAACGGTTCGGACTCCTCGACGACTGGAGTACTGGTCTCGAGCACTGCTTGGCGTCCGGGAGCACCGTAGCCAACTCCGGCGGATCCATCCGTATCATCCGGGAGGACGGTCCCGCTCTTTTCTCTGAACAGGAGTGTCGCGAAGATCAGTGGCACGAGGAAGGCGATAAGGAGACTACCCCCGAACAGCGAGAGTTCCGGTGTGAGCGTGACATCGAGGCTAAATCCACTCTCGCCGCCTTCGTCACCGGCCGGTTCGCCGCCGATATCGCCGACGACGATGGCACCTTTCATCCCCAGCGTGAGGTGAGGCTGACAGAAGTACTTGTAAACCCCTTCGGTCTTGAAGGTGTGTTCGAGCTCGAAACCGGTGTTCTCGATCGGTTCATAACCTTCCCAGTTGGCATCGTCCGGTTGAGAGTCGACGAGGATATTGTGGGTATCGGAGACCCACTCGAAGACGACTGTGGTGCCGGGATCGACCCGAACTGCGGTCGGCGTGAAGGCATAGGGACCGCCATTGCCGTCCGCTCCGACTTCGACGGTTACCGTGTCCTCTCCGCGTCTGTCGACGGTTTCGTCATAGCTCGTTGTTTCGCCCCCACGGCCCTCAGCGGTGAACCAATCGCCATAATCAGGTTCGCCAACCGCGCCGCCACCGGAACTTTCACCGCCGCCCTGCTGTGAGACGACGATGGCACCTTTCATCCCCAGCGTGAGGTGAGGCTCACAGAGGTATTTGTAAATGCCTTCGGTCTCGAAGGTGTGTTCGAGCTCGAAACCGGTGTTTTCGATTGGTTCATGTCCCTCCCAATTCGCACCGTCGGGTTGGGACTCGACGAGGATGTTGTGCGTATCAGAAGTCCACTCGAAGACGACCGTCGTGCCAGGGGAAATCTCGACCGCGGCGGGTCCAAACGCATAGGGGCCGTCGTTTCCTTGGGCGCCGACTTCGATCGTGACTTCGTCCTGCCCCGTCATATCGACAGTGCCGTCGAAGTTCTTGGTCTCGCCACCGCGCGCATTCGACGTAAACCACCCATCGTAATCCGGTTCCGACTGTTGTGCTGTGGCCGTTCCGGCGCCGGTCGTCGCCATCGAAGCGACGGTACCTACTGTCGCGCCAATAAACGCCCGTCGACCGAGTGTCGGGTTCGAATCGGCGTCGTCAGGTTCCATACTTACCCTATTGGGATTCCCCGGGGACTGCCGCTGCTCTCATTCGACTGTACCACCCATGTGTCGATTGTGTTACGAGCGATCCTGATAAGCCGTCTCCTCACATGTCCGAACGACGTGCTCGCCTGTCATCACATCTC
>JBDGPX010000122.1:0-15538 GCA_042219475.1 Halobacteriales archaeon | reverse complement strand
CATCCCCCACTCGTCGAACCGACGACGCTGCAGCGATTCGTACTCCTCCCAGGCTGCTTCGTCTTGGGCGACCATCGGGACATCGGCCTCGTGGATATGAACCGTGGCGTCGCCTTCCGCCTGAATCGTTGCGGCGAGACCGCTGTGGTCGGCGTGATAGTGCGTGAGGATGATTCGGTCTACATCGGCGAACCCGACACCAGCGTCGGCCAGTCCGTCGCGGAGTTGCTCTTCGGTTGCCGCCGTAGCCACACCGGTATCGAGGAGCGTTGTTTCGGGCTCGGTAAAGAGATAGGCGTTGTTTTGCCCCTCGAATACGGTGTTTTGCAACTGGATCCGGTGCACACCGTCACCGACTCCGACGGCCGTTGTTAGGGTTTCGTTCCTTGCATACGGTTGCCGGCTTCCGGACGACTGCCACGCCGGTTCGCCTTCTCGGTGGCGAGGGGAATACTGATGGCCGAGTCGTGTGAACCTACGCAGACCGATGGATTGGAACACTGTTCGATCTGATTTTCCTGTTCTCGAGGAGTGTGTCTACCTCAATACGGCCAGCGCCTCGCCCACGCCAGCGGCCGTCGCTGAGGCGGTCGAACCCTTCTTCGAGGAAAAAAGCCGTGGCTATCTCTCGGGTGGATGGAACGACCAGAAGGAACGCTGTCAAGCGCGCATCGCGGAGTACATCGGCGCCGATCCCGAAGAGGTCGTCTTCGTCTCGAATACGACCGAGGCGGTAAACCTGTTCGCGGCGGCCGTCGATTGGACCCCCGGTGATGAGGTGCTCATCACGGAAGGGAACTTCCCATCGAACGTGTACCCGTGGCGATTTCACACCGATGGCTCGGTGACCGTTCGTACGGTTTCCGTCACCGATGCTACGCCGCCGATGACGGCTATCGAGGATGCCTTGAGTGATCGGACTCGTGTCGTCGCAGTCCCACATGTGAGCGCGAAAACAGGGACCCGACTGGATCTCGATGCGCTCGCTGAAATGGCAACGGCGTACGATGCACGGACCTTCGTCGATGGCATTCAGGCGCTCGGATACCTTCGTCCGAACGTTGATGAGATTGACAGCTATGCGGCGGCGATCTTCAAGTGGTTGTTGGGCCCCTTTGGCGTCGGCGTGTGGTACATCGATTCGGCGACCGCTGCCGATCTTTCCCCACCGATGGTCGGATACGCCGCTATCGAGGGTGGCGGTAGCTATGATACGGGATCGTACACATTCATCGACAGTCCACAGAAGTTCCAGTACGCCCACGCGAACTATCCGGGGATCTACTGTCTCGAAGCCTGTATCGAGTATCTCGACGCGGTTGGATTCGATCAGATTCGTGAGCGCGTCCTTGCGCTCTCAGGGACGTTGATCGATGATCTGGCTTCATTGTCCTCGATTTCAGTCCACACCCCTCGGGACCACCGTGGTGCACTTGTCGTGTTCGAGCACGATGGGATGAATGCAGGTACGGTCGTCGATCGACTGGCTACGGAGGACATCCACGTCGCCGCCCGTGGTGGGCGAATCCGTGCATCGCCGCATTTCTACAACGATCGATCCGATATCGACGCCCTCTGTCACGCGCTCGCGTCGCTCTGAAAACTCGATCGTTAGACCGAATCGCTGATTGCTGATCGCTGATCGGCATGTGCTTTTCAACACTAAAGAGTTAAACCGGGGCCGTGGCATGGTCGGACCGTCCATGACAATCGTAGACCACGTCGCCGTGATCGGCGGTGGCGTAATGGGCAGTGGCATCGGTCAGGCGCTTTTGCAAGGCGGCTATTCGGTTTCGATCCGTGATATCGAGGAAGATATCCTCGACGATGCACGTGAGCGCATGGTGTCAGGGAACTATGGTCTCCAGCGGGCGGTCGATGAGGGCTATCTCGAACAGGAGGAGATGAACGATTGCCTCGATCGGCTCGAAATGACCGTCGACATCGAGGAAGCCGTTGACGGGACGAACCTCGTGATCGAAGCGGTCCCCGAGGATCTCTCTCTGAAGGGACAGGTCTTCCAGGAACTCGATGAGGCGACCGAGCCGGATGTCCCACTGGCCTCGAACACTAGTGGCTTTTCGATCGCGGCGATCGCCAATGCCGTGGACGATCCCTCGCGGGTCGTCGGCGCACACTTCTTTAATCCGGCGCAGGTGATGAACCTCGTCGAGATCGTCAAGACACCCCAGACCGACGAGGACGTCACCCAACTCGTCGAGGACATCGTCAACGATCTCGGTAAGACCCCGATCGTGATCGACGATTCACCCGACGAGTACGGGTTCGTCGCGAACCGTGCGTTCGGTGCCCTCCGCGAGGAGGCCAAGAAGATCGTCCGGGAGGGCGTCGCGACCGAAGAGCAGGTCGATACCGCCCTCGAGGAAGGATACAATCTCCCGATCGGCCCTTTCTCGATGCCTGGCCTCGGCGAGGAGTGGGACTAATCGCCGGTTGTTGATTTATCGACCCATAGATCGACGCAGTCGCGGTTGATTCCATGATTCTTTGCGGCGGGGTGACTGTAGTCAGTCGCCGGTTTGACTACCTTTAACTCGGCTGAGGCGGTCGGGTCGCATAATGAGTGAGTCGGACGCTGCGCGGCAGCAGCCACCGCCAGGAGCGCCGACCGTCCATCGGTTGGGATTTACGACCGACTGGGCGCCTGGAACTGCGTATGCCTATTTGATCGGCGGACAGGAACCGATATTGATCGATGCGGGCGTGCCCGGGGCGGATACGTATGCCGAATTCGAATCCGAGCTGGCGGCCGCCGGCTTTGAAATCGGTGACATCGAGCATCTCCTGTTGACCCATCCGCATGACGATCATATGGGTCAAGTGCCGGCTGTCATTGAGGAAGCAGATAATGTGACGATCTACGTTTATGAATCGGTTCCGGATCGGATCGAACGACCGATCAGTCGGATCACCGACTGTGTCCGGACAAATGCGATCGGCGCCGGACTTGACCAAGAGCGCGTCGATGATGTCGTCGAGGGAGCCGTCGAATCGGCCCACGAGAAACGTGATCTGTTACCACTCGAGGCGATCGATGTCGAACTCGGACACGAAGAAACCGTCACGGTCGCTGGGCATCGATTCGAGGCGATCTACACGCCGGGTCATCAGGCTGAACATATCTGTTTTCAATTACAGCTCGACGGCGAACGCGGAGACATCCTCTTCAGCGGGGATGCTGTGATCAAACCGTTTCGCGCCGTTCCAGTCCACGTTGGGTTCGATGCCGGTGTCTACGATTGTTTGTCGGCGTATCTGACGGCTTACGATCGGCTTACAGGGCGGAACGTCGCATGGATCAATCCCGGACACGGGCCCCAATTCAGCGACTATTCAGATACGATCGACCGTTCCCGGTCGGATATCGAAACAGTTATCGACGACGTCGCGAGGATCGTCAGGACTAACGGTCCGATATCGCCCGTCGATATCACCCTCGATCGCAAAGGGAGTCTTGAGTATCTCACGAACCTGATGGATACAATGGGTGGTCTCGGTTATCTAGAAGCCCAGGGCTGTGTTCGATACACGACCGACGAGTCGGGAATCCGGCTGTATCGGCGTCTCTGAGATAGTGGCGGGATAGACGACCCGTCATCGTCTGTTTGCTTCGTTCGTGCAGGCCGGCTACGGTCCCGCACGGTGTTTAAGGGATCCATGGCCTTGGATGTGATATGCGCGCCGATCGTCGGGATCTGCTGTCACTATTCGGCGGTGGTTTGGGGATGCTGTCTGGCTGTACCGGTGACCGAATAGCCGATCCGTCGAGCCAGACCCCCGGGACGACTACCGAGCAGCCACTCGCCCAGCATGGCTTTCCGCCAACGATCTGCCAGGAGGAGGTGATGGACGAACCGGGTATTCCGGCGATCATCGAGCCGTCCTTTGACCGAGACTGGCGTGATATCACGGTGGACGATCGGTATCGGCTCGATCCAACCGTCGGTGGCCTGATTTCCGAACAAACCGTCATCGGGCTCGTCCGTGGCGAACGTGCACGGGCGTATCCGCTGGAAATCCTCTATTATCACGAGATCATCAACGACCGATTCGGCGATTCCAAATCCGAGCCGGACCGACCGATCCTCATCAGCTTCTGTCCGCTCTGTAAAAGCGGGGTCGTTGCCGATCGGACGATCGACGGTGAGGCGACCGATTTCGTCGTTTCAGGATTGCTCTGGCGGCCGCCCCGGATCCAAGCATCCGCCAGCATCGAGGCCAATCGGACCGTCGGTGCAACCCGACGCAACGGCTCCGACAGCGTCCGCCATTCCGGGAACCTCGTTATGTACGATACGGCGACTGGGAGCTACTGGAGTCAGATCCTCGCCAGAGCGATCTGTGGTCCCCGTCGTGGCCAGACACTGCCGATCGTTCCCTCGACGGTCACCACATGGGCTGACTGGCAGCGATCACATCCCCACACCGAGGTTCTCCTTCCGCCGCCGTACTCGAAAAGCGTTCGGTGAATTCCCTCTGTGTGCCGAGATGTACTACAAACGATCCCGCGATCGAATCAATGCGTACTGATTCGAACCGATTGGGGGATGACCACTTCGACATCTCATCCACACGTCGATGACATTGCTCCGTCAATGTACAGTGTCATCTACTATCGAACAAACATCGAGATCCTCCGGTCGATTCGAAAGCGGAAACGAATTTTGTAACACAAACGTATTTAGGGTGCTTATTTGTACTGCGGAGTATGTCCACCTGGGCCGAACAGCGACCGTCCGAAGATTACTATCAGGTTATCGATCCTGATGGTGCTGTCGTCAATGATCCACCGGATCTCGACGACGAGACGTTGATTCGGATGTACCGAGTGCTTGTCAAGACGCGAAAATTCGAAAATCGCACGCTCAAGCTCCAGCGGGCCGGTGAACTCAGTCTCGCTACTGCCTCGACCGGTGAGGAGGCGACGCCGCTCGGCAGTGCGGCGGCCCTCGAAGAGGGTGATTGGATCTTCCCCTCGTACCGACAGAGTCCGGCGTCGTACTATTGGGGCGGGCGGATCGATCGCCAGCTCGCCGGACGAATGGGTGCGACGGCCGACGATATCGAGAAGCATCTTGGCGAACCCGAGGAAAAACCGGTGAACTTCACTCCGGTCTACGTTCCCTTGGCGACGAACATCCCGAACGCGGCCGGCTTTGCGATGATCGATGGCTTCGAGGACAACGACGTCGTGACGATGGCGTACATCGGTGATGGCTCGACGAGTCAGGGTGATTTCCATGAAGGGCTGAACTTCGCCGGTGTATTTGACGCACCGCTGGTGACAGTATGTCAGAACAACCAGTGGGCGATCTCCGTGCCCGCCGAACGGCAGACCGGCGCCGAGACGTTCGCTCAGAAAGCCGTCGCCCACGGAATGCCCCATGAACGGGTCGATGGTAACGATGTCCTCGCCGTTTATGATAAGACGAAAGACGCCGTCGAACGGGCCCGCAACGGTGGCGGCCCGTCGTTCATCGAGTGTGTGACCTACCGGCGTGCAGCCCACAACACCGCCGACGAACCGAGCAAGTACCGCGACGAGGATAAGCTCGACTACTGGCGAGAGCGGGACCCAATCGACCGATTTGAGGCCTACCTGACCGACGAAGGAGTGCTCGATGACGACGATGTCGACCGGATCAACGACGAGATCACCGAGCTGGTTGATGAGGCCGTCCAGACCGCCCGGAACATCCCGGCGAACCTCGATCCCATGTCCATGTTCGAAAACCACCTCCAGAGCGAACCGTCCTGGCACTTGCAACACCAGATCGACGAACTCGAAGCCGAACTCAACGGTGAGAACCCCTTCGTCGACTACGACGGGAGTGGTCTCGAATGAGTCGTGCTGAACCCACGAGTGGTGATACCACCAGCCGCTTGAACATCGTCTCGGCAGTCAACGAGACGCTGTTTCAGGAGATGGATCGTGACGAATCGGTACGGGTCCTTGGTTACGATGTCGGTCCGATCGGTGGAGTGTATCGGGCAACCGAAGGCCTCCACGAGGAGTTCGGCGGTGACCGTGTCATCGACACGCCGTTATCGGAGAACGGGATCCTTGGAACGGCCGTCGGGATGGCTATGAATGGCCAGCGCCCGGTCGCGGAGATCCAGTTCCTCGGGTTTATCTACCCCGCATTCGGCCAGTTCATGTACTCGGTCGCGAAGATGCACCAGCGATCGGGTGGCCAGTTCGACATGGCCATGACTATCCGGGCTCCCTGCGCTGGCGGTATCCGGGCTAGTGAGTTCCACTCCGAGTCGACGGAGACGTATTTCGTCCACACGCCCGGGGTTCGTGTCGTCGCGCCCAGTACACCCTACCAGACCAAGGGGCTGCTCGCGGCGAGCATCCGCAACGACGATCCCGTGATGTTCCTCGAGCCGAAGTCGATCTACCGGGATGAACGCCAGGAAGTCCCCGAGGAGGACTATACGCTTCCGCTCGACGAGGCGCGGATCGTCCGCGAGGGTGAGGACATCACGGTCCTGACGTGGGCGGCGATGGTACGCCACGCCGAAGCGGCGGCCGATGCGGTCGACGCCGATGTCGAGATCGTCGATATCCGGAGCCTCTCGCCACTTGACGTCGAGACGATCCTCGAATCCGTCAAAAAGACCGGCCGCTGTGCGATCCTCCAGGAAGCACGACGGACGCTCGGGCTCGGTTCCGAGCTGTCGGCACTGATCAACGAATACGCCCTCGATCATCTCAAGGCCCCGATCAAGCGGGCGAGTGGATTCGATGTCCACTTCCCACTAGGTGCGGTCGAGGACGACTATTTGCCGGACGAACAGCGTGCGAAATACCTCATCGAAGCGGTCATGGACTACCGATACTGACCTGACCTCCCAATCCATCCACACCACCTCCAACAATGAGCGAATCCACACAACTGTTTGAGTTCCGACTGCCGGACGTTGGCGAGGGCCTCACCGAAGCCGAGATCGACCAGTGGCTCGTCGAACCGGGCGACGAAGTCGATGAAGGACAACCGATCGCCGAGATCGAGACCGATAAAGCACTCGTCGAAATCCCCTCACCGTGTCCGGCGATCATCCGCGAGCTCACCGTTGCTCCCGGCGATGTCGCCCAGGTCGGTGACGTGATCGCTGTCCTCGAAGCTGAAAACCCACCCCAACATCTCCTCGAGCAATGCGAGGACCTCACCGATCAGGAGACGACCACCGAGACCGAGACCGAGACGGACACCGGAGAGGCGTCCGAGACCGTTGCTGACCCCCAACCGGAAGCCACTGAAGCGTCGGATGGCGCCGCTGGTAGCAGTGCATCAACGGCTTCTGACGCCGAGGCGACCGCCAGCGGCACCGATCGGGTGTTCGCGGCACCGAGCACGCGTCGCTACGCCAGTGAACACGATGTCGATCTATCCAACGTCGAGGGGTCGGGTCCCGGCGGTCGGATCCTCAAAGAGGACGTCGACGTCTATCTCGAATCACAACCCACCGAGCCGGCCACAGCGGAACCTGAGACGACGGCCGAACCTGCCACGAGTACTGGTGGCACATCGGATGCGTCGGCGGAAGTCGAAGACGAAGGCGTGCTCGATACCGATCAACATGGTGAAGTCATCCGACGCCCGCTGAAGGGACTTCGCAAGACGATCGCCGACAACATGGCCCGTTCGTGGGAGAAGGTCCCTCGGGTGACGTCGGGATACTCGGTGCCGGCCGAGAACCTCATCGAACTCAAGGAAAACCTCGATGAGAAACACGACACCCACATCACCTACACGCCGATCATGGTGAAAGCGGTCGTGCCGGCGCTCCAGGAGTTCCCGATGGTCAACGCCAGCATCGATGACGAAAACGACGAGATCATCGAAAAACAGTACTACAATGTCGGTGTTGCCACCCACACCGACGCGGGCTTGATCGTCCCGGTCATCAAGGACGTCGATCAGAAATCGATCGTCGAGATCGCCGAGGAGCTCAACGAGATCGTCGAGCAGACGCGTGACCGTTCAGTTAGCGCCGAACACCTCCAGGGCAGCACGTTCACGATCACCAATACCGGCAGCCACGGTGGCGACAGCGGGACCCGCGGCACGTTCGGCACACCGATCGTCAACCATCCGGAAGTAGCGATCCTCGGGATGGGTCGGATCCGCAACGAGGTCGTCCCGGTTAGCGATGATGAAGTCGGCGTCGAAAAGCGACTGAGCCTGACGTTCGCGTTCGATCACCGTATCATCGACGGCATTACCGCCGGTCGATTCATGAGTATGGTGACCTCTTCGATTGAGGACCCGGACATGCTCCTCTCACGGCTCTAAGCGCGGACGGCTATCCTGTTACGGACGGTACAATTCTCCCGTTTTCGTTTTGAGGTCACTTGATAAGAATCCACAAAAGGCTTGATCAATCGTCGGATGATCACAGAAGTGGATCATGACAGTCCCCCCCTTAACGAGGCATTCGGCGAGTTCTGAATCAATTGTTGTAATTTATAATTAATTAAATGTATGGAGGTTGGTCAGTTTGTGTGTCATTTCGATGACCGATAATACACAACTCCACGACAGAATCGATTGCTTAGAGTCGCTCATCGAGGAACAACAGGAAACGATCGAAACCCAGCATGAACAGCTCGCCAGCCAAGGTGCGATACTCGCTCGGATCACCGACGATGGCGAGGCCGCCGACCCGGCGGCCGACGAGGAGGAACTCCCGTCGGCCTTACCAATGAGCCGACGGACCGTCCTCCAGACCGGCGGTGTGATCGGACTTCTCGGGATGGCCAGCACCTCCGCCAGCGCACAACCACCGGACCATGGCCGGGGAAACAGTGGCGGAAACTCCAGAGCGATCAACTGGAAGGATGCCGACGGAGATGACTTGTTGGAGCCGGCCGACGCCGCGATCACCGGCATCGATGTGGCCGACGTGCAGACCGATAGTCTCAACGGGGATATCACCGAAGGATCCGACCTGACGAGTCTTCTCGGGAACGGACTGACGACCTCCGGTAACGAGTTGACCGCCGCACTTGGAAACGTGCTCGGCTTCGACGACTCGGGCAATATCGAAATCAAGAAGGACACCATCGATGCGGACGAACTCGCGGATGACACCGTGACAGTCGCCGGGAATACGGTGTCGCTTGGTGGCTCGACGGGGATTGATCACGGCGATCTCGATGGTATCGTGTCGAGCGATCACCATTCCCGACCGTCTGCCGGCGACGGCCTGACGGACGATTCAGATACGTTTAATATCGCGGCAGGCGACAACCTTTCGATCGACGGAAGTGGCGTGCTGAACGCGACCGACACCCACACGTTGGTTTCGGACTCTTCCGGGACCCCGGATGATGTCGAGGCCGATGACATCGAATTCGGGTCGGATCTCTCGGTCGCCGATAATGGGAGCGGGGATGTATCCGTCGGCGTGAGTGGCATCCTGCCGTGGAACGACTCCGATAACGACACTCTGCTCGAAGCACCGGGGTTCGACGGCATCGATGTCGACTTCGTGAAAACACCCAAACTCGGAACGACCGGCAACAGCACAAGTGCCTTTGAAGCTGTCGTTGACGATGAGCGCTTCCTCCGAGTCACTCCCACTACCACCGACGACGCATCCAACATTCTCGTCGGCCACCCGAGTAACACCGTCCTATCAGGCGTCGTAGGGGCGACGATCGCTGGCGGAGGCGTTGTCGGTAACCCGAACATAGTCGATGGAGACTATGGAACTATCGGCGGGGGCTTCAGGAACGCGGCCACCGAGGATGCAACCGTTGGCGGGGGTATCAACAACAAAGCTACCGGAGAGAGTGCGACTATCGGTGGGGGTGGGGCCAACGACGCTACCGGCAAGGGAGCGACCGTCGGGGGCGGTAGTAGTAACGAAGCTTCCAGTGAGAATGCAACCGTCGGTGGGGGTTTGGGGAATGACGCTACCGCCCTCCAAGCGACCGTCGGCGGCGGTAGCGGCAACGAGGCCAGTGAGAGGTTTGCGACCGTTAGCGGGGGCCAAGGCAACGACGCCAGCGGGCTAAGGGCTGTTGTTGGTGGAGGCGAAGGCAACGAGGCGAGCGGCGAGGAAGCTACCGTCAGTGGAGGTGCGGCCAACGACGCCAGCGGTGAGAATGCGGTCGTATCGGGTGGAGCAAGCAACACGGCCGATGGCGACTATTCGTTTGCGGCGGGCCGGAGGGCAAAAACGAACGGACACGACGGCGCGTTCGTGCTCGGCGATTCGTCGAACAATCCTATCCAGGCGCAAAACGACGATGAGATCCGCTCGCAGATGCCGATTTACGCGCCCTCGATCAACTCTACCAGCGCCCGCGCAACGAAAACCAACATCGCATCGGTCGACCCGCAGACGGTGCTAGCTGGCGTCGAACAACTGGCGGTGAAGACATGGGAGTTCACTGATACCGATGACGGCCGGCATATCGGGCCGATGGCCGAGGACTTCCATGAAGCGTTCGATATCGATGGTGATAACGAGACCATCGCGACCGTTGACGCTGACGGCATCGCCCTCGCCGCTATCCAGGGGCTCTCACAGAAACTCGACGAGAAGACCGATCGGATTGATCACCTAGAAGCTGAGAACGAGGCGCTTCAGGAGAAGAACGAGACGCTACATGAGCGGCTGGTCGCCCTAGACGAACGAGTCGCTGGTATAGAGGAAACCGGAGTCTCGTAGCTACTTCTCTCGGCTATTTCACGATCCGACAGATGAACATTGACCACGAGAAAGTGGCCGTTCATCTCGGAGGCGTCCCGTCGGCTGTAAGCACAGCCAGTGATAGATACATACTCTCTGATTACGCGATTTCAATACGTCTGTAAACTGCCACATCGAAAAGTATGACGACGCGAACCCGAGAAGATGACTGAGGATCTCAATCCTTATGATATCGATGTAATCATGCTCCCTATGGGCCTTGCCAATGCGCGTAGAGATAGGAACCGCCAACCGCGGCCATATAGCCGCTCAGTAAATAATAGATGTATTTCGTGATCGCAGTCGTGACCGCACGGGCCAAAAACGGGATCATGAGGACGCGTCTCGTCTCCGGATCATAGGGCAGGATATACAGCGGAGCGAGTTGACTGGTCAAAAAGACCGTTGAACCGAAGAGGAAACACAGGAGGATCGAATAGATGCTTTCGGTCAAGGAGTCCGCGAACAGGTACGCGAATGCACCCGCGATAACGATGAAAGCGAGAGGGTAAAACGCATACTCACTGTACGCCATCGTCTCCGGATGGATCAGGACGAACGCCGAGATACCGCTCACCCAGCCGGTGGCGATACCGATGCCACCGATCCGAAGGTATGAACGGAGTTGCATTCAGCCGGCACCCCCGATTGGTGCGAGGGGCAGCCGTCGATCATTTGGCTGATTCGGGGGTGTCGGTGTATCCTCCGCTCGCGGATCAGGGGAGCCGATCTCGATGACTGCTTCGGAGTTGACGATCCGCAACCAGACATACCCATCGACACGGACGTTCTCGGCATCGAAATTCTCGGATGCGTACTGCCGTTCATCCGGAAGCACCGGTAATTCGATGGTTATCCGTTCGGTCGAATCCGCGGCTACTTCCCATTCACTTGTGTCGGGTGATCGCCTCGTGATGACCGTATCAGCGAGTCTGACGTCGAGGACGACCGACCAGATCGTGAGGTGATGACGGGTCGGGTTTTCGATCCGTAGTTCCAGCTCGACGTGGAGGTCGTCACCCGAGCCTGCAAGCCTGGTTTCGGTGACTGATCCGTCTACGTTATCGGCATTCAGCCGTGCGATGTACGCCTGTTCAGTCGAAATAAAGGCGGCGGTTGACAGAACCACGACAATGGCGAACGCGACGACCAAGACCGATCGGGTCCGTCTCATCGTCTCATGTTGTTCTCTTCAGATTGGCGACTATCGCGGTAGCGCATCGGTGTCTGGATGTGCGGCGGCGATCGGACCTAGTCCTTCGACGATCACTCGCCGCTGGATCCCTCTGCGGTACCGACAGTCCCGGATTCGGCGTCGACGGCACCGGTCATCTGTTCGGGATCCTCGAAGAGATGACACGATACGATCCGTCCGTCACTATCGGGCCGCTCTGCGAGCGGCGGTTTTTCGTCGATACAACGCTGACCGACCTCATCCTGCCGGTGACAGCGGGGATGGAATGAACAACCCGATGGTGGATTAATCGGGGACGGCGGTTCGCCTTCGAGTTCGACGACGTCCTCTGGATCCTGTTGGCGCTCGATCGGATAGATCGCCGAGAACAACGCCTCGGTGTAGGGGTGTTTTGGATTACTGAAGACTTCCTCGGTCGGCCCCTGCTCGACGACCTCCCCGAGATACATAACCGCGACCCGATCACAGATGTAGTTGATCACCGAGAGGTCATGACTGATGAACATGAAGGTCAGATCCATCTCGTCCTTCAGGTCGTTGAGAAGCTCGAGGATACGGGCTTGGACCGAAACATCGAGCGCACTCGTTGGTTCGTCCAACACGAGAAACTCCGGTTCGAGCATCAACGCACGAGCCACCCCGATCCGTTGTTTCTGTCCCCCAGAGAGTTCATGTGGGAACCGGGATCGATAGGTCGCCGGTTTGAGATCCATGCGTTCGAGCATGGTGTTGATCTTCTCGTCGGCGTTTTCGGTTTGATCGTGGATTTTGAGCGGTTCGACCAACGTCTTCTGGACCGTCCGCCGTGGGTTCAGGCTCGAATCCGGATCCTGGAACACCATCTGGATGCGACGGCGTAGCTCGGTGAGCCGTTCGCCGTCGACGTCAGCCAGATCCTCGCCATCGAACCAGATCGACCCGCTCGTCGGTTCGAGTAACCGCATCACTGTTTTACCGAGTGTCGTTTTCCCACACCCGGACTCTCCGACGATCCCCAACGATTCTCCCTTCTTGATATCTAAGTTCACGCCACGGACGGCTTTGACGCTGCCGACCTGTCGTTTCATCAGCCCCTCTCGGATCGGGAAGTGTTTGTGGAGATCGCGGATCTGTACGTAGCTATCGGAGCCAGGGTCACTCATGAAGTATCACACCTCGAAACACGCGGCGACATGCTCTGGTTGGTCCTCTCGTTTCTGTTCGAGTTCGGGTTTGTTCTCCCGGCAGTATTCCTGTGCCAAATGGCATCGGTCATAGAAACGACAGCCATCGTTCGGATCGACGACATCCAAGACCGTCCCCTCGATTGATTCGAGTCGGTCTTGGGTATTCCGGATCCGTGGTATCGCTTCAAGCAGCCCTTCCGTATACGGGTGGACGGGATTATTGAGCACTTCTCGAGTCGGGCCGATTTCGGCGGTCTGACCGGCATACATCACCACGACACGATCGGTCATGCGGGAGATGACCCGGAGGTCATGCGTGATCAGGATAACCGAAAGGCCGTATCGATCCCGGAGATCATCGAGGAGATTGAGAATCTGTGCTTCGGTCGTTTTATCTAGTGCCGTCGTCGGTTCGTCGGCGATGAGAAGGTTTGGCCGACAGGCCAAGGATTTCGCGATGAGCACCCGCTGTTTCATCCCGCCGGAGAACTCGTGTGGGTAATCACCGTAGCGTTCTTCAGCCGACGGGATCGCGACTTCGTCCATCAGTCGGATCGCCTCCTCTTTGGCTTCCTCGGCATCCATCCCGGCGATCTCCCGGGCTGCTTCGGCGATCTGTTCCCCGACCGGATAGGTCGGATTCAAGGCGTTCGTCGGGTTCTGGAAGATCATCGCGATCTCTCGCCCGCGGATTTTGGTCCGCATTTCCCGCTCTGAGAGCTCGAGTAGGTTCTGGCCGTTGTAGTTGATCTCCCCGCCGACGATCTCGCCGGGTTCGCGAATCAACCGCTGGATCGATCGGACTGTCACGCTTTTCCCACAGCCCGATTCACCGACGATTCCGATGACTTCGTCCTCTTTGACTGTCAGTTCGACGCCATCGAGTGCCTGGACTGTCCCGCGATACGTTTCGAAATGAGTCCGGAGGCCCGACACCTCCAAAACAGGTGATTCCTCTTGCTTGGACTCGGCCTGTACAGACATATTGGTCTACGTCAGTAGTCCGAATTAAAGATCATAAACCTTAGGGAAACACCATCGCAGGTTGGCGGTTTGAACGGTCGAATCATGGTCCGATACATAGCATTACTCTCAAAATAAATGATTGCTGAGTCGTTTTCGTAACTCTATCGTCCAGATACGCTTGATCGGAAGTAGGAAGGGGTAATTTACCCAGTGACTGATCGATCGATCTCGATATCACGGCGTTCTAAGGCCGTGAGGATATCCTCAAACAGCGACCGGTTCTCGGCCAATGTCTCGGGCGCAATCAACCCCGAGTCGTCAATCGCACCGTCCACCAATCGTTGGGCAACGATCGATGCGGTGAATCCGGTCGTCCGTGCCATCGATGTCATCCCCAACTCATCGTCGTACCGATCGATCATAGTCGCCTGATACTGTTCGTCCGGATTTCTCGAGTCGCTGGCGACGTCGACTTGGAGGACTGTCAAGTCGTGATCGTCGCCGAGATATAATTCGGGAGTGAGCAGTTCGGTCAGGAACTCCCGCGGTGAGATCGCCGAGCCATTGATATCGATCGGATCCTCGTCCAGCAATCCACACTCTCGGAGTGTCTTGGCCTTCAACGCATGACCCGGGTAGCGGATCGTCTTCTCCGCCATGTTAGGCACCTCCTCGAATGTGTATGGAAGTGTGCCGAGGCCGTCGGTGTAAAAACACTCTAACTCACCGACATCATCGAATTCGATCCGTTCGACGCCCGAGAGCGCTGGGACATCGACACGTTCTCCACCTTCAACGATCGTCGCCGGTCGAGTGTAGGCGTTCCAGACGCTGTTGAGATGGAAGACGACCCGGTATTCCAGCGGCGGTTTTGGTTCCGCCGGAATCCCTCCGACCTTGATTGTGATATCTGTCGGATCATCGAGCTGGACGACGCCGTCGCCAGCCAGCATGTTACTGATGCCCGGCGCGACGCCACAGCCGGTGATCATCGTCGCGTCCTGCGCGTCTGCGGCATCGGCGAGCTCCCATTGCTCCTCTTCGAAGGCGAGATCGATCGCGTCGATGCCCGCTTCGATGATTCCTTCAAGTGCTGGAACACTCAACTCGTGAGGAAGCGCATTGATCACAACGTCCGGTGTTTCCGCTTCGAGAAATGATACGTACTCTGAGCGATCGGAAATATCGACCTGGGCCGTTTCGGTTGTGTCCGTTCCAACGAATTCTTCAGCTGTTTGGAGCGTCTCCGAGTTGGCGTCAACGAACACGATCCGGGAAGCGCCGTGGTTCGAGAGATCGTAGCCGATCGCTCCGCCCATCAGGCCAGCGCCATTAATGTGAACGTCCATCGTCGTGTCACTCCACGACACTGACTGACTCTGACCCCCATAGAAAAGCTTGTTTTTCCGAACGAGTGAGCGTCCTCACTCACTTTCGACATCCGTTGATTCCGAATGAATCAATTTTCCCTCTGTCGATT
>JBDGPX010000104.1:0-15637 GCA_042219475.1 Halobacteriales archaeon | reverse complement strand
CCTTCTTCAACCGCTGCAATCAGCCTGCCGGATTAAACCCCAGAAGTAGTGCTAGATCGAATCTACCGGCAGACGCTCGGGATTCCTCCGCGACCTCTTTGAATTCACATCCTCACGTATAACAGATGGAGGTGCGGCGAACTATCCCGATCAAACTCGATGTCGACAGTGACGACGCCGCCCTCATGCTCGTGGGTGTGGATCACCCGATCCTATGAATCGCTTTCGTATCGTTTCGTGATCTCGACGTCTCCGTTCACCTATCGATTCATCACAACATCGACTGTCAGCTGTTGGTTTGAGCCACTCATCGGTGCTCGATCACGCCGGATCGTGTCGCCGACGGAATTATATAAGCAGATAACTCGACCAGTAGGATTATATGGTGGTGTGTCATACCATACCATGTATGGCGTCCGCAGGGAACGAAGATATGTTTGACCGGTTTTTGGAACAGCGCGGTCACGATACGCCCGAAACCTGGGACCGAAGCTATAATAAGAAGCAATGCCCGGAGTGTGGCGGACTCCATGACCTTTCGGCGTCGGAGTGTTCGGTATGCGGTTGGACGGACGTCACAGCGAGCGCTGACTGATCATACGAGACCCTGAGGTAGTCTCTGTCGAATCGTGCTCGGTGTTCTCCGCACGATGAGCGGCGGGGCTGTCGCTATATCACGGTTATTAACGTCGCACCGATGACGATCAGTCCTGCCCCGACGACAACGCCGCGGGTGACGCGCTCGAGATCCCGCAGGAGGAAATATGAGAAGAGGGTGGTAAACAGCGGCGCCGTGGCCCCCAGCGAATCGACGATCGCGACCGGCGCCCGGTTGAAGGCCTCGAACAGCGAGAGCAACGCGACAGCCGTCAACAGGCCGCTCCCGGCGAAATACAGATAGGTCCGCGTCGGGGCTCTGAACACATCCGTCCGGTTGACGGCGATTGTATACCTCAGCAGTGCGATTAATGCTGCCGTCTCGTTGAGCGTGACCGCCTGCAGCGTCGTCACGTCGGTCCGGGTCAGCCCGAACCGACGGATCACGTTCCCCAGTCCGAACGCGAACGCCGCCGTGAGTGGGAAAAAAAGGTCACGCGATCGCCATCCGGTGATGTCCCCGCCTTTCGAGAGCGTGAGCACGATAAGTCCGATGACCAATACGACTACCCCGACAACGGTCAACGGACCGACCGTCTCGCCGAGCCAGAAGAAAGCGATCGTCGTCGCAAACAGCGGCCGGGTGCTGATGCCAGCGCTGTTGATGCTCGCACCGACACGATCGACACCGGCAAAGACCGCCAGTCGGCCAAGCGCCGTTCCGACGATCCCGGCGACGATGAATACGCTGAGGCTCATCGGATCGACCTCCGCAAACAGTGTGCCACTCCCGGTAAACCCTGCCAACACCAGCCAGTAGATCACACTGTCGACGGTGACGACCGTTAGTGAGGCCTGTAATGAACCCCCGCCGGCCGCCATCCCGCGCTTTGAGAGTATCGGTGAGAGCCCCCACAATATCGCGGGGACGAGCGCGATCCCATAGACGGAAGGCGGCAGGGAACCGCTGGCCACGCTCTCGCTTCACGACCGATCAAAATAAGTCCGTGTTTCCGGCAATCCCTTGGCTGGCCGATAAAGCTATGCGGTGGTTCCCCAACGATGGAAGCATACCCATGCCCGAATGTCAGAACTGTGGTGCGTTCGTTACGAAAGCATATGCCCGAGTCTTCACACCCCCGGGAATCGAACAACCACGCGTCTGTCCGGAGTGTGAGGACAAGATCCGTGATGGCGCCGATGTTCGGGCGGCACGATCGACTCGCAATTCCTAATCACCTAAATCGAGGCGGAGGCCCCGCCCTCAACGAGCGAGCGCGGCGATTGCCCTCGAGCGAAGTAGGACGGGATAGTTTACTCCGAACGCCGAGGGAGTCGAATGACCGCTGAGCGGCCGTTCTCGGGGATCTGATCCGGAGTCACGTCGCTTATAGGGTTTGGGGTTGTGTACCTGTGTAATGAACGACGAGGGTTCCCCGCGTGTAACCCGTCTCTTCGGTGGTCCCGGGAGCGGGAAAACGACGGCGTTGCTCGACCGAGTCGAGGAGATGCTCGAAGAGGACGACATCGAAGTCAAGGACCTGCTGTTAGTATCCTATACCCGTGCGGCCGCAGCCGAAGTTCGCGAACGGCTCGCTGAGCGCCTCGACACGACCCCCCGCCACCTTCGCGGTAACGTCTGTACGATGCACGCGAAGGCCTATGACCTCTTGAACCTCTCACGCGGCGATGTCGTCTCCGAGGACGACAAACAGAACTTCTGTGGGGAGTACGGCATCGAGTACGAGGACGAGTACAAAAACTCCGGGCGTCGGACTGCCCGATCGACGGCACTGGGCAACAAGATCATCGCGACCAACCAGTGGCTTCAGCGGACCCGTCGGGACGTCGCCGACTGGTACGACGTCCCCTTCCAGTGGAACGTCGAGAAGGTCCGGCTTCCGCCCGACGTCGATCCCCATGCTCAGGAGGGTAACAAGTATACTCCGACGTGGCCCTCCGACGACGACCGGGTGAGCGTTCCCGAGACGATCCGCGCCTGGCGGGCCTACAAGGGCGAACATGATATCGTCGGCTTCGCCGACATGCTCGAACGTGTCAAGGAACGATCGTTGCTGCCAAGCGTCGATCACCTCATCATCGACGAGTTTCAGGACATCACCAAACTGCAGTACGCGGTCTATGATGAGTGGAAAGCGCACATGGATCGCGTGCTCATCGCCGGCGATGACGATCAGGTCGTCTACGCCTGGCAGGGCGCCGACCCGCAGTTGCTCCTCCAGGAAGTCGGCGAGGACGTCATCCTCGATACCTCCTACCGACTCCCCTCGAAGATTCTGAAAGTCGTCCAGCAGGCCGTGAGCCACATCACCGAACGCCAGGAAAAGAACCTCGCCCCGCGCAAGGAAGGTGGGGCCGTCGAATTCGTCCAGGATCCCTCGATGTTCGATCTGGCACGGAACGTCCAGAGCACCGTCGACTCCGACGAAGGATCGATCATGGTGTTGTTCCGGGCGCGCTATCAGATGTACGAGTTCTTAGAGGAGTTCGTCGATATGGGCATCCCGTTCCAGGCGTTGACTGACCAGCGGATGTGGTCCGATCGGCTCATCGAGTACGTCGACGCGATCGAGCGCATCGACAGCGACGATCCGATCACTGCCTGGCAGGCCCGCCGGCTGGCCGACATGCTCGCGGACTCGGCGTTCGGGACCAACGAACGCGACGAGCTCTTCGACGCGATCGACGATCTCAAAGAACAAGCCGCCATCGATGAGCTCGATGAGATCGACGTTGATCCCGACTTCGTCGGTGATTTCGTCCCGTTCATGCCCGGTCCGGCGTCGGTCGCGGACATGACCCGCAAGATCAGCCGGATGCAAGAACGCAGCCTCAAGGCCCACTTCACCAGTCAGTACCGCGACGTCTCCCCCGATCGTGTCCGCGTCGGAACGATCCACTCCGCCAAGGGTCGGGAGGCCGATCACGTCTTCGTCGCGACCGATCTCACCGAAAAGGTCGTCGAACAGATGGCGGCCTCCGTCGATGAGGACACACTCCCGCCGGGAGAGACCATGGACGCGTCAACCAAAACGGTCCCCGTCCTCACCGACAACGAACGGCGGGTTTTCTACGTCGGTATGAGTCGGGCGCGAGAACGGCTGGTCGTCCTCGAGAACCTCTATACGGGGGCTCCAACGCTGCCGATCGACGTCCTGTTGTACAACGAACCCCGCGAGGAGCCCCTTGAGGAACTCCTCGATGGGGTCGCCGAACCGATCCAGATGCACTGATTACCGACTGGGAATTGTTCTATGGTATATTCCCGCCGTTTGACAGCGGACGACGTCCGTCTTAGTCGACACCATGTTTAGTCAGCGAGGGAATCGCGTCCGCTTGGTCAATCTGGCTACGCATACCACTCTTTTACCTCCTGACACTTACCATGACCCGTCGTAGCAAGATGGGAACGAAACCCGTTCCTGTCGTTGATTTCGACGGTTGAGTGAAGAACAATACGTCCCCGGCGAGACGTGCGCCCGCCGGGGACGAGTGTCTGTCACCGCACTCCGAAATCGGGGCCGGATGACATGCGAACCGGTGTGGAATTCGGTGGCGCGGGAAGTCCCAACGGGATGCGTACCGCGCTTCGAGCGGGAGGCCACCGACAAGCCCCGCACGGCGGGGCAGGTGACACGCGGTTTTGTCTCAAGTGTGTAACAGTCCGCCGTCGACGACGAGCGACTCGCCGTTGACGTATTCGCTGCGATCGCTTCCCAGATAGACTGCCGCGTCGGCGATATCTTCGGGCTGACCAAGCCGGCCACTCGGGATCGCTTGTTCGTATTCTGTCTCCCGCTCGGTGTCGACGATCCGGACGTCTTCGTGCGTCATCGCGGTCTCGATGACGCCCGGATGAATGGCGTTGACTCGGATTCCCTCCGGACCGAGCCGGTCGGCCAGCGCGTACGTCAACAACCGGACCGCTCCTTTGGTGGTACAGTACGTCGTGTACTCGGCAGCACCGCTATTGGCGGCGGTACTCGCCATGTTGATGATCGTCCCGCCGTCGCCGTTTTCGATCATCCGTCTGGCAGCCGCTTGGGCACCGAAGAAGACGCCCTTGATGTTGACGTCTACCATCCGATCGACCATCGCCTCGTCGACCTCGAGGAAGTCCTCGCTACGGAACACTCCGGCGTTGTTGACGAACACATCGAGGCCGCCGAGGCGGTCGCCGGTATCGACGGCTGCAGCCAGGTCCTCGGTATCGGTCACGTCACAGTCGACGAATTCGGCCGTCCGGTCGGTCATCGTGGCAATCAATTCGTGCGTCGGCGTCCCACCTTCTCTGGGTTTCTCGCGGATATCGGCAATGACGACATCGGCACCCTCTGCGGCATACCGGAGCGCGATCGCACGGCCGAGACCACTCGCGGCGCCGGTGACCACAGCGGTCGTATCGTCGAGCAACATCGAGTCGGTATCGAGTATCGCATGTGGATCGAAGGCGGCCATCGTCTATCGCGAGCGGACACGCCGGACTGACAAAGCCATCGAGGTCGATCGGGCGCTGTCGGTGGCGAACCGCTTACAACTCATCCCGCCGTGGCCGTGGCTATATGGACTACGCGTTCCTCGAAGACGCCCTTGATTCCGACGAGGCATTCGTGCATGTCGGGGACCGCTTCGATGACACAATGCGGTATCTCACGCGGTTTGGCGGCCCCGATCGCCCATACGCTTTCGTGTATGCGGCTGAGTCGGCGATGCTGTGTCCGCCGTCGCTGTTCGTCGAGCAGGCCCGCCGGGAGTTCCCCGGCGATCGCGTTCTCCCCGCCGACGAACAGACGGCGACGACGGCCAGCGGCCGGGCCATCGAGGCTGTCGAATCCGTGGCCGATGTCGAGACGCTTCGGGTGCCGGTCCACCTGCGTCACGACGCCGCCGTCCGACTCGAACAAGCCGGCTACGCTCTTGAGTCTACGACGGCCGTCGATGATGCCCGAGCGATCAAATCGGGGGCGGAACTAACGGCACTCCAGCATGTCCAGGATATCGCCCAGCGGGGGATGGCCCGTGCCGAGACGGTGCTCGCGACGGTCGAGACGGACGACATCGAGGACGGGATGCCACTCCAGTGGGATGGCGACGAGCTGACGACCGAGCGGTTACGACGGACGATCAATACGGTGCTCGCCGAGCATGGCATTGCCGACGCCGGCAATACGGTCATCGGGGCCGGAGAGACCTGTGCGGATCTCCATTTCACCGGCGATGACACGATCCGGGCTGGCGAGACAGTCCTCATCGATATCTCGCCCCGCGGACCAATGGGCTATTACGGCGACGTGACTCGGACGTTCGTCCCTGGGGGGACCGAGGGCTGGCCGCGACGGGCGTACGTCGCTGTGGAGTACGCCCAAGATGCTGCTCTGGAAGTGCTCGCGGACGGTGCCGGGACGATGGCCAACCGCGTCCACACGGAGGCTGCGGCCGAGCTGTCAGCGCATGGCTTTGCCGTCGGTGACGGCGAAACGGGGTTTTACCACGGTGTCGGCCACGGGGTGGGGATGAGCTTACACGAGGCGCCATCGCTACGGGCTGAAACAGCTCTGGCGGCGGGCAACGTCGTGACCGTCGAGCCGGGCGTCTACGACCCGTCTATCGGCGGGGTTCGTATCGAGGACCTCGTCGTCGTGACGGCCGACGGCTATGAGAACCTCACCGACTACCCTCGATCGTTGGTTCCCACGGTACGCGATCACTCCTCATCGTTCGCGTAGTCGGTCGCCCGTTCGACGGCCGTTTCGGCGATATCACCGGGATCGAGCGGATTCGTGAGCACCCGACCGGCGAGAACGAACAGCGCCGCGAGCCCGAGGAAGGCACCACCGACGAGGAATTCGCCGGCGATGACACGCTCGAGACCGAACAATCCCGCTGGGATCGCAAACACGAGCGTGCCGGCCAACTGGAGCAGACCGATCAGTCCTGGGCCGCGCATATCCAGTCTACCATGTCTGTGGGCAAAAGCCCCGCGGGCTGGTTCCGAGATCGTCATCACGCATCTGGATGACGTAACGCTTTTGCGACGATCGGCGCCTACTTCGGCTATGTTCACGGGCATCGTCGAGGAACCCGGTGAGATCGTCGGCGTGACCGAGACCGACGACGGCCGACGGCTCCGGATCGCGGGTGATCGGACCGTTGGCGACCTCCATCACGGCCAAAGTATCAGCGTCAGCGGGGCATGTCTCACCGTCGAGGACTTCGGAGAAACCTGGTTCGAGGTCTTCCTTGCCGAGGAGACCATCGCCAAGACCTACCTTGGGACCGTTCAGCCGGGCGATCTGGTCAACCTCGAACGGGCGATGCCGGCCGATGGTCGGTTCGATGGCCACATCGTCCAGGGTCACGTCGATACGACGACCGAGATCACAGCTATCCGTGAGATCGGCGAGGACTGGGAGTATGAGTTCGCCGTCCCCGACGATATCGTACAGTATGTGGTCCCGAAGGGATCGATCGCCATCGATGGGATCAGCCTCACGATCGCTGATCTGGACGACACCGCTGGCCGGTTTACGATCGCGATCATCCCGACCACCTACCGGGAGACGAATCTCTCCGAGAAGGCCGTTGGCGATCCGGTGCACGTTGAGGTCGACGTGCTCGCGAAGTACGTCGAGCGAATGCTTGAGAAGGACTGATCCCCGACTGTTCGGGGACCGACGCTCCCGTCACCCACGACGTTCGTCGTCGGTTGGTTCGTCCATCCGATCGTCGTCATCATTGAGGGACAGCTCGTCAAGGTCGTCGAAAAGCTCCTCGTTATTCTCCCTCTCGTTTCTGTCTGTCACCCGATCTTTGAGTGCTTCGAGGTCATCATCCGCCTCAGGCCCGTCCGTCGATGTCGTTCCGTTCGCGTTGGCCGTCTCCACCTCACCGGTGTCGTTCCGGGCGTGGGTGGTCATATAGGCCCGCCGATACCGTGCGATCTTTCGATAGAGCGCGTAGCCAAAGATCCCATCATAGACGATGACGAACCCGATAAACGCCGCTGCGCTCGGGATTGATGGATAAAAATACGACACCATCCCGGGGACGACGCCGACGAACGTGTTGTAGGTGGCGTGGATGAATGCCGCGATCAGCAACCCCTTCACCACGATGGGGCCGGCGTGCTCCCGGTTGAACTTCGCGAGCCCCAGATAATAGCCCGCAAATGCCGAATAGAGCACGTGTCCTGGCCCGGCGAACGTCCGGACAGCGGCGGTTTGGAGTGTCATTCCTACGACGCCACCACCGCCGGCCTGGACAGCTTGGAGATACTGGCGGGCGATATAGATGGCGTTCTCGATCGTCGCGAAGCCAAGTCCCGCAACCGCCCCATAGACGACCCCGTCGATGACTGCATTGAATGATTCCGTTCGGTAGGCATACAGCCGGACGGCCAGCCACTTGACGGTCTCCTCGATCGGTGCGACGATAAGATAAAAAAACAGCGCCATACCGATCAGCGGAATGACGGCAAACAGCGGCTGAAAGACCGTATTGAGAATCGCCGCGAACCCGGCAAAGAGGATCCCCAATAGAAAGGTCCCGACCAGGGTCCGCAGAGGCTCACGCATCGTTACGTCGATCCGCCAGAAATAGACCACAATCGCCAATGCCGGTATTACCGACAGCAGTGTGAAGACCCCGATCGTCGGATTCGAGATCGTCGCCAGTCCCGTCAGGGCAAACTGGGCGATGAGGATGATCAACGCCAGCAGAATGACGGTCAGCCGAGCGGTCCTGACGAGCCCTCGATAGATCCGAACGGCGAGCCCATCAAGCCGGGTCCGTCGTTCCCAGGTCGCGATGTCGTAGAGGTCCATGGATCCGTCCGCGGTCTCCTCGATGGGATCGCGCCGGTCAGCCATGGCGTCCGATTGGACCGCCCCCGCCCTAAATGCTTACACGTTTGGCCCGTTTCGAACGATCCGACGAATGATTACCCATTATTGTCCCCCTGGCGCAAACGATCCCGTATGATCTTCGAGCCGCGTGTCCAGGCGGCGTTTCGCGAGGCCGGCATCGACACCGAGACTTTAGAGGCGGTCTCGGCGGCTGTCGTCGAGCGTGTGCAAGCCGATGCTGCCCAGCTGGAGGCGTTTTTCGACCGCTACGAGACCGTCTATTCGGATATGGATCTCGCTCACAGCGATCGGGCCTATCCGAGCCACGCCGTCGAGTATTTCGACAGCTATACCCATGGTGCCGATCTCCGCGGATGGCTCCGGTTTGACTCGTGGGGCGTGCCGGTCGAGGACGGGCGATTGCTCGAGGGAGCCGATGACGTGGTCGAACTCACGCTCGGTCCGACGGTCAACGATCGGGTTCGATTCGCGGCTGATCGCGATGCGCTATGAGCGATGCGGAGAACCCCCAGGTTCGGATTCGGGGAATCTACGCGACGGCCCTGACGGAATATCTTCAAGGAACGGTCGACCCCGTCCAAGCATCGCCGCCGATCAGGCGTCGGTTCGATGCCGACTTTCCGATCCAGGAGTACGACGCCCGTATCACCGATACCGCCGATCGACAGGGTGTGGGGGTGATCGGCGAACCGACCGTCGTTGAGCGTCTTCGGAACCGACTGACCGACATCGGTATCGATACGCTCGCTTGGACCGATCCGACACCGAAAGGGGCGATCTTCACCGGCGAAATCACCGGTACCCTCGGCAGCGGTGCGGTCGTCGATCTCGGCCCACGGGAAGGGTTTCTCCCGTTCGATGCGATCGAGGATCACGTCGTCAAGGGTGACACGGTCCGTGTTCAGATCCACGAGCCGGCACCACTCTGGGGCGACGATCGACCGGTCGTGGGCGGCGACATCCGTGTTACCGGCGGCATCGCCGGACTCGTTCGGGGTGCCGACGGCCCGACCGCGGCGGTGCCCGATACCGAGCGAGCCACCGAACTCGTCCGGACGACTGAGCTCCTTTCGGTCGATGTTCCGGACGGTTGGGCAGTCCGCTGGCAGCGCGGCGCCGCCGACGCCGATATCGAGACTCTCGAGACAGCGCTCGAACGGATGGCCGACCGTGCGGCGACCGTCGATACCGCTCTTGAGACGGATGAACATCCAACGCCGATAGCGACCGTTTGGCTCTGGTTTGGACGCGCCTCACGGTTCGCGTTCGATTCGATTCGTCGGTCCGTGACGACGACGATGGCCGGTCACCATCGCATCAAAGCTGGCGGTCAAGGTAGTAGCGCAGCCGTCGATTTCGTCGAGGCCCTCTGTGATATCGATCCCGATCCCAATGACGACGAGGAGAATTTCCCCATTGATGTCGTCCTCGGACAGTTCGGTCCCGCTGTCGGCGATGAGGTTCGACTGGAGCACGGCAAGCCCGACGGCCGGCGGTTCTCGCTCGGTCGCGGCGTCGTTACCGACCGGACGGATGACGGCCGCATTACCGTCGAGCGCGAGATGTCCGGTCGGGGGAGCTATGATGCGCTGGACGTCCCGCGGGAGTCGGGCGATATCGCGGTCACGAAGCTCAAGGAGGGTCGCTGGTGGTATCCCACGGTGTATCGCGACGCCGATGGTGGGACGAAGGGCACGTACGTCAACATCTGTACGCCGGTCGAACTCTTCCCACGGGCAGCGGTGTACGTCGATCTCCATATCGATGTGATCAGACACGCCGACGGAACGGTCGAGCGTGTCGATGACGACGAACTCACTGAGGCCGTCGATGCCGGTCACATCTCGCCGGAACTCGCCGAAAAGGCACGGACGGTGGCGACCGGAGTCGAGCGCGCCCTCGAACCGTGAATCCACCGACTGAAGCCGGGGTCAGTAGAGAGTGACTGGCTGCCGGGGCACTCGGTGGCCGTTAGATACTGCCGCCGCGGCCACCTTCGCGACGATCGGTTCCGACAAGGCCACCCGGTTCGTCGGTTTCCCACCCCTGATCGTCGTCGAGAAAGCGGACATGAACGGTTTCGACGGCGTCGATGTCCTCGACCAGCTGGGTCTTGATCATCTGTTGAGTCCGGGGACTGATCGCACAGCCGCTGCAGGTCCCGCCGAGTTCGATGACGACCTCGCCGCTCTCGGGATCGGCTTCCGGCACCATGCTCGTCCCGCCATGGAGCTGGATGATCGGCATCTGAGCCGCCAACCACCCCTCGACCTCCTCGCGGAGGACCTCACGTTCCGCTTGGTTTTCGACATCGACGTTGCTCATCCTCTCTGTCTATGTGGGCCATGTATGGGAATCTTTGGGTCCCGGACCACGCAGTCAGCGGCGACGCCATCCGAGCCACCCACCGAGCCCGAGGGCCGCCCCGAGCCACGTAAAGCCCGGCTGTCCCGGTCCACGGGTGGTGGTCGATGCTGCAGTTTCCATCCCGTCGGATGGGGATTCAGTTGGCGATATTGTTGATGGTGACGGGGAGAGGGTGGCCGTCTCAGTTGGCGTCGTATCGCCAAGCGTCGGGGGATCGGTTTGGGTCCCGGCCGCATCGGGGAAGGTATAGAGCTTGCCGTCGTTCGCTGTTCCCCGGGTCCCCATGTCGCTGGCGATGTAGCAGTCCCGGGCGCGTTGGGCCGTCCAGAACCGGGCCTCATCGGGTTTTCGCCACCACGAGAGCCGCGTGGGATCCGACGGATCCGAGATATCATGGAGCATGACGCCGCCCTGGTACCAGGCGCTGTAGAGCCGATCATCGTCGAGGTCGAAGTTGTGTGCAGTCGTCCAGATCCCACTGAAGCTCGGGTCGTCCGTCGGCGGAGGAGGGATCCTCGCGAGGCGTGCTGGCTGGATCGGTTCGCTGATGTCCCAGAGTTCGATTCCACCAGGGCCGCCCGTGACGTCGGTGCCGGGGATGTCCCACGCCTCCTTGCCGATCGCGAGCAGCGTCCCGGTTTCGTCGGTCGCCGCGTAGTGATGGTTTCCGGGTAATTCGGCGCCCTGATGTCGATTCACATCCTCACCGGCGGTGAGTGCATCCAACGATCGGCCACCGATCCGACTTTGTACCACCGGCTCGGCCGGATCCGTGATATCGACGATCCATGTGCCGGCGTCCCAGTAGACGAGATAGGCTGTCATTCCCTGCACCCAGATGTCATGTAGTGTTCGCAATTTAGATGGTACCTCCCGCCATCGCTCCCCCTGCTCGTAGGGCGACCAGGTACCGATCTCCGCGGTGCTGCCGGATGTGTCGTCGGCCATCATCTCGACCATCACGAGCGGATTGTCCGTCCCGTTGTTACCGGACAGATAGGCGATACCGTCCCGGTAGAAGGCATTGTGGATCGGAAATTCGGTCTCGTGAAACGCGAGTTGTCGTGGATTCCGGGGGTTACTGACGTCATAGAGTAAGGCACCCCGGAGCGGATGTTCCCGTCCGCCGTGTGCCGGTCCAACGACGAGTAATCGATCGTCATCGACTTTCACGTCCTGGACTAACTCTATGGGACCTTCTTCGCGGTCAGCGAGCAGGTCACGGCGCTCGGCGAGGACGGTCGGGCGCATCGGATCACTGATATCGATGATCGCGAACCCGTCAGTTGTCGCGAGAAAGACGGTCGTTCCGTCCGGCCCGACGACTGCCTCCTTGCTGCCATCGACGGCGGTGGTTCCGAACGGACGGTAGCCACTGTCGTTGTCCTCCCGGGCGGCGGCGTGCTCTGTAACGCCAATGCCAGTGATGGCAACACCCATCCCGGCGAGTCCACGCAAAACCGCCCGGCGGCCCTGCTCCATGGGCGGCGTTCAGGACTGCTCGACTATGGGTCTATCGCCCGCCGGCGTCGCCACCGGTGTCGATGATCGCGCTTGCGAGTGCACCGCGAACGACGGCATCCTCGCCGAGGGTTGCCGGTTCGATCGTCGGGACGGTCGTTATCACGACATCCTCGAGCCGGTCACGGACAGGATCGATGATCGTTGTTGGATGGTTCAGCGCGACGGCCCCACCGATCCGGACAACGGCGGGCGCATAGGCATGGACGAGATTGGCGACGCCGATGGTGTTCCAGTACGCCAGCCGCTCGGCGATGTGATCGGCGAAGGAATCATCGCCGACAGCTTCGAGGACGTCCATGGCTCCGAACGATTCACGTTCGATCTGGATCGTCGTCTCGTCGTTCCAGCGGTCGTAGAGATCGTGTGCATACCCGGGAATCGACCGTCCCGAACAGTAGGCCTCCCAGTGACCGTCCAGGCCGCAGCTACAGCGGCGACCGTCCGCATCGATAACCTGATGACCGACTTCGCCGACGTTGCCCTGCTCGCCATTGAGCACCTCGCCATCGACGATTACCCCGGCTCCGATGCCCGTCGAGATGGTGAGATAGACGAGGTTGTCCGGCGTCGCCGTGCCGTAGAATCGCTCGCCGATCACCCCCGCTACCGTATCGTTCTGGAGTACGACGTGATCGGTATCCAGTAATTCCTTGACTGGCTCACGGAGCGGTATCCGATCGACGGCGTCCGGAAAGTTCGTTGGCCGCACGACGGCCCCGGCATCGAGATCGAGCGGACCGATCGCGCCGATCCCGGCCGCGGCGATGTCACTCAGATCGATGTCGGCCGTCTCGACGAGTGCTTCGATGGCATCGATGACCGCCGCTGTAACGGTAGTCCCCTCCGGTCCCGATGGGGTCGTTCGGCGATGGCTGGTGACGATCGCTCCCGAGTCCGTTCCCAATACTGCCCGGAGATTCGTGGCCCCGAGATCGACGCCGAGATAATATGACATGTCTCTGTCTTCCCCGTTTCGAGGTCAGGATTCAGTTCGAGTCGTTCGTCGGCAGCCGTGGGATTACCCACGCCAGGAAGGCGTCGTGACTCCGGGACTGAAGCCAGATCGATCCGGGACCGTTGAACCGACAGACAAGCCCCTCGCCGCTGAACAATGTCGACTTGAGCCCGCCCACACGGTCGACGGTAAAATCGACTGAGGACTCGAATGCAACGACGTGGCCGGTATCGACCGTATAAGTCTCTCCCGCGTCCAGCTCCTGCTCTCGGATTGCGCCATAGCTTGAGAGAAATGTCGGGCCGGTGCCTATCAGTTCGAGCAGGAACAGCCCCTCGCTTCCGAAGAACGTCTTCGCGCCGCCGAATTGCGTATCGATGTCGATGTCCGTCTCGGCGGCGAGATACGAGCCCGATTGGACGTAGAGCGTTTCGTCCTCGATGTCGTGACGGATGATATCTCCGGGCAGCGGCGGAGCGAGGGTGACCGAACTCACCCGGGAGGCCGTGAAGGTGTTCATAAAAAACGACTCACCGCCCAACACCGAGCGCTTTAGCGAACCAAGCAGGCCGCCACTGGCGTTGGTCTCGATGTCGATTCCCTCACCGTGACTGACCATCGATCCAGCCTCCGCGGCGACCGATTCACCGGGCTGGAGGATCACTTCGAGGAGGGCAAAGGCGGGTTGATGCTTGATCTCCGATTCCATGGGAGAGCCGCGGCCGAGGCGGACATATACCTTCGTGTCGAGAGCAGGGGACCGCCGTGAACGCTATACGTTTAGATGTGTTATCAATACGCATGAATCACGACAACGATCAACTGGAGCTAACCGAGCGGGAGCGGACGGCTATCCACGAACTCGAACTCGGCGTCGAGTGGCTGGAACGGGCGCATGGCAACCTGCTGGCTTTCCATCACGCGACCGGTCACGCGATGGATCACCTGCGGGAGGCCGAGACACGGCTCCGGGCCTGTGGACACGATTCACTAGCCGATCGGCTTCGGGACGAGTTCCTCCCACGAGGCGTGATCGACGATGACCGATGGTCCTACGATGTCCTCGAAACGTTCGAATCTCTCATCCTCAGTGATGTTCGCGATCTCCGAACGGATGCCTTGGGGGATCTCACTGACGGGACCCGTCACGTCGCCGAGCGTGCACAGGAGCAACGCTGGAAGAAGCGAGCCCGGGACGGTGATCGGTCCTCCCGATAACGTGTTGTCCTGACTACGCGTATTCTCTGCTTGGTTCCGTAATTGGTCCCGCGCGATTGAAAAATTCAAAATGGCCGGATGCGGATCGTAGTTTATGGACGAACGGGTTGAGCGCTTCGTCGAGACCGCTGCGGAGCGGTATGGTCTGACGGTCGACGTCCACGAGTTCGAGGAAGGCACCAAGACTGCCGCCGAGGCCGCCGATCGGGTCGGCTGTGACGTTGCCCAGATCGGCAGCAGTATCGTGTTCATGGTCGATGCGGAGCCGGTCGTCGTGATTACAAGCGGTGCCAACCGTGTCAGCGAGGACCGGCTTGCCGATATCTTCGATGCTGACTCCGTCCGCATGGCCGAACCCGAGGAGGTCAAAGAGGCGACCGGTTGGAGTATCGGCGGTGTACCGCCGTTTTGCCATACGAACACCGTCCGGACACTGATGGACGAGACGCTCTTCGAGCATGAGGAAATCTGGGTGGCTGCGGGCACGCCCCAGGCGGTCTTCCCGCTCGATCCCGAACGAGTTCGGGCACTCGCCGACGCCGAACCGGCGGCTGTCGCCGAATAAGGGACACGAGCCGGTATCGACGATCGACGACACGTGTTGCCCGCTCGGAACCCATGGTCGTGAGCCCCGCGGACGGAGCGAGCGATTGATGACGGTGGGGCTGGTGGCATGCAATAGTAGATGAGCCGCCGAATAACCGCTGTCTGGAACACCCAGGGGACGCCACAGAGACATGAGTGAGGACTACATCGAGGTTCGAGGGGCCGCCGAACACAACCTCAAAGATCTCGACGTCCGGATTCCCCGAGGAGAGTTCAATGTCGTCACGGGATTATCAGGATCGGGGAAATCATCGCTCGCTTTCGAGACTGTCTACGCCGAGGGCCAGCGACGCTACATCGAGTCGCTGTCGGCCTACGCACGGAACTTCCTCGGCCAGATGGACAAGCCGCAGGTCGAGAACGTCGAAGGGCTCTCGCCCGCGATCTCCATCGACCAGAAGAACGCCGCCAACAACCCCCGGTCGACGGTCGGCACCGTCACGGAACTCCACGACTACCTCCGCCTGCTGTACGCCCGCGTCGG
>JBDGPX010000102.1:0-15810 GCA_042219475.1 Halobacteriales archaeon | reverse complement strand
TGGAGGGGCAACCAGTCACCTTGCCCTGAAGTCGGGGACGTTGAACGTGAACGGCGTTTACGCCGACCACAGTTTAGTGGTCACAACGGGAGTCCACCGACAAGCTCCGCCGTTCACGGCGGAGAAGGTGACCGATACCGGTTTGGCCGTTCTTAATACGGGTGTCGACGTTAGTGCCGACTCATGACATCCACTGAACGCATTGCGGTCCTCGGTGGAACGTTTACGCCCATCCACAACGGTCATCGGGCGCTGTTGCACAAGGCGTTCCAGACCGTCAGCCATGTCGGTGACGGACGCGGTCACGTCATCGTCGCGGTAACGTCAACTGAACTCGCTAAACAGGCGCGAAGCGATCCGTCACATGCTGAACAGTTGGGCTCGTTCCAAGAGCGTCGTGAGAACATCGATGCGGAGCTCGACCGAATGAGCGATGCGTACTCCGGCTCTTATGAGATCATTCGGTTAGAGGATACATACGGTCCCGCTGCAACGAGGGACGATATCGACGCCCTGGTCGTCTCCCCCGAGGCAAAAGCACAGCGTCGTGCCTATGAGATCAACGAGTACCGTGTGGAGGATGGCCTCTCACCGCTTGAAATCCATACCGCTCCGTTCGTTGTCGCCGAAGATGGAACCCGTATCAGCAGTACCCGCATCCGGAATGGTGAAATCGACCTTCATGGACGTATCCGTGACGCCTCCGAATAGCGCTTGCTACTTTTGATCGCTCGTTTTGTCGCCGTCGCTCGTTACTCGTCCGACCGGTGTGATGGCGTTGATGGCGGCTATCAATAGCCGCGGATCGAATAAAAGAGAGCAGCCAACCCGATGGCAATGAGCATACCTTCGATCGTCTGAAGCGCCAAGAGTTCGCGGCCACCGAGCTCGTACGATCCTCTGACCCCGAGTTGATAGAAGGCTTCGATGAGTGCGCCAACCGTAATGGCGGCGAATCCAAACGTCGCCACCCGGAGCGGACGACGACCGTTGCGACGGTAGGTCTGATAACTCAGTATGGTCAAGATACTCCCGAGTATCAGCACGATGAGATTCGAGAGAATAAACGTCCACAATTCCGGTGGATCAGCGGTCGTCATCGGTATGGATGGGCTCGCATGGGACTACGTCGATCTGTCCGTTTCAGGACTGTTGTCTCTCTCTTCGAGATCGTGCCAGAATTCATCGAACTGATCGACCAGGTCCTTTCTGAGTTCGATGTCGATATCGACGGCGCCATCGTTGATCTCGAAGACGATCCGTTCGAGATTCGTTTCGAACGTCTTGTAATGATTCCCGTCTTCATCGATTTGGGTTTCCTCCTGTAGTAGATCGTATTCTAACAGCGCGTTGATCCGCCGATAGATCGTCGGGAGAGAGGTATCGCAGTGATCGGCAAGCTCCTGTGCCGACATGGCCCTAACGCTTGTCAATGCCAGTATATCTCTGGCATGATCGCTGGCAAGTACGTCAAAGAGCGTCTCGGGCTCCCACTCTTTACTCAATGCAGCATTAGCCTATTCTCTCCCCCAGCGTGAAAAAGTATTCAAGCCGTTTTCGCGTCCTGAAAAAGCCAATCGGCGGATGTTGAGGGGTCGTAATCAAAAAGACGGCATTCCTTATCCCCAAGCGGAAGGGCATCAGGTGCCTCCTCTATCGTCGACGGTGCTCTCTCAGAGACGGTAGTCAGCGGCATTCGCGTTCCGTACTGTGCGTGATACCGTCCCGTTGAGTTCGACGCTCGCGGTGCTGAATGGGTGGATGGCACCGCCCGCACGGGCCACCCGGATACCTAATCCAAGCACCCGCCCCCTCACGGGACCGACGGCTTGCGTGCAAACCGGAGTCCCTTCAAGGGGAATGTTGCTCCCCGTGTGTCGGCCCGCGCGAGAGGAAATATCGGCGTCTACGCCGAGGGGGATGTCATTCCTTCGAGATCTGTTTTGTTCGAGCGCTATCGAGAATCCATTTTGATCAGCTGCATAATCCCCAGCATCAGAAACACCCACTGGTAGCAGCACAATACCGTTAGTGGGACGGCAGATCTCGAAACCGAGTTGACTCTTAAGCCAATTCAATCCGATCCCGAATTCGGCTCGTATGTCTCTGAATATGTTCTGTCGCTACTTCGATGGTGAAGAATCGAATACACCAGCAATCCAAAACCGATAGCAAACAAGACGGTCTCGATCGTTTGGACCGTCAACACTTCCGTTCGACTGACTTGGTCGCCCTGTCCAGATGCGACAGCGAGTTCATATACGGGTTCGATAAGTCCCCCGATGGTGATTGACCCGAATCCAAGCACTGTCATGCGAAAGGCTCTCGCGTGGTCGCGTCGCCGGTAGACGAAATAACTCAATACCGTCAGCAGGGTGGCAAAACTAAAGACGACGATATTCGACACCAAGAACGCCCACAGCTCCGGTCGGTCAGTTACTGACGAAAGCGGTATCAGCTCCATCAACGAGGACTCACACTGAATTGCTTGATGGGACGGTTGTAGCAAAATGAATCCAAGGAGATTCAGATCGATCAAGGAGGGCGGATCGCTCTGCGAGCTCGATTGTGAATGGACCGTCGCCAACGTTGATGATGCAGTGGTCCAGGGTCGTCTGATACCGGTAGGATTGGTTCCCCGAGGAATCGCCATCAGACTGCCTTGTGAGTAGGTCATTTTCAGTCGGTGTAATTACTCGCGGATGGATCGCCGGGATCGCGACACAGCGTTGATGGGCGTCACTCGCTTGGATAATGTCGTGCTGTGGCAGATTAAACGTTTTTCAGGATGTGTCATCGGCGATTGGATCGCAGATCGTGCTGTGGTGTCGTTCGGTGCGTCCCATCGATATCAGTAGTGATAGAATTTTTGATGGTATTTTGGTGGTATTTTGATGGTATTTTGACGGTTTTTTGTTCTGTACTAAGCTCCGGATTCGATGACTTCGACTTCCCGGGAGCTACAGTGATCACAGGTGACCCAGTGATCATCGGGATCGATATACGATTCGAACGTTTCGCCACAGTCAGCACACTCGTAGGTGTTTGGTTCAGCGCCGCCACCAACCGCGGATTTGAGCTTCTGAATCAGTCCCATAGCTCGCATATGGATACTGGATTTCCTGTGTTGTTATACCGGGGTAGCGATTTCAGATAGCGAAATCACCGGTGATATTGCGATCACAAGTACAGACGACCACTCGGATGTCCTAGAGCGACCAGTCGGCGACGGATGTCACATTGTCAGCATTGCGAGTATTCCAACGACGATGAGAACGGCTAATGCAATCACCGTCACGAGCATCACGCCGACAATCCCAGCAAGAACCGTTTCGGTGTGATTTCCCATTGGATGTCAATACAGCCGAGTTACGGACGCCGTCCGCCGATCGTTAACACTCCCGCCGCGATGAGAACAATCAACTCGATCCCTGTCCCGTACACCTTCGCACGGGATATCTCCCTAGATGTAAGCCGATCAATAAGTCGAGTTTTGATCCGCTCAGCCCGTCTATCGACCTGCTGCAGGCCGGATTTCCGGAACGAGATCGCCTCTTCGATCCGATTGATTTCGTCGACCGTCGTCACGAGTGTTTCCCGCAAGGTGGTAAACCGATCGGCGATCCGATCCCCGACTGCCGGTACCGCCGTGACTTGATTGGTGACCCGCTTGGCGTTTTTCGCCTGTTTCGAGAGGCCGGTTTCGAGTTCCGTGGACAGCGATCGAACCCGTTCTAAGGAAGTGAGCATGTCCTGATAGTGGACGAACAGCTGCGTTTTATCGATCGTCTCCCCACGCTGACGTTGCTGAACGAGATCGACAACGACGCTCGCGTTCTCGTTGAGGTTCTGCGCTGCTTGTCGGTATTTGATCAGTGCATTCCGGAGCTTTTCGATCTCCGTTTGCTCTTGATATCCCGGTGTCAGGAACACCCGGTTGAGTGCTTCCGAGGTCTCGGTCGCCCGCTTCCAGGCCGATGTCCCGTTGATCGTTCGGGATTCGAGGGCCGCTCGTAACGCGATCGTCTGATTGATCTGTTGTATTGCTGCTGCTGTGACTGAGTCAATCCGCTTACTGTCGTCAGTAATCTTCCTGATGACCTTGAGTTCTTGGCCGGTCAATCGCGCGACGGCTTCCTGTCGGGCATACGCCGTCACGACTGCCTTAGCTTTCGACTCTTGCTGTACCGGTTGACCGTTTTGATATACTTCGATACCACCGACGTACGGGAGTGGACTGCTGTACTCGTAGACGGCGTACTGGGATCCCTCGACTTCGACGTCTTCGAGTTTCTCATAGGATGTCAGCGGTAGTCGGTCATCGGGTGGATTCGCGGCGGCTACGGTCGGTGGGACTGTCCCGATAACGAGGAGGCCAACGATCCACAGAGTCGCTATTCTCCGTACGGTGTCGGTTGATCGATCAGGTGACTGGATCATGGTGTGAACGTCTCCCGATTGTTCTTGGTGGTTGACACTACGGACGTGACGTGGTCCCGTCGATGCTGGAACGCCGCTGTCGAACGACTGGCACGACACTCACCTACTCGGCGTGATCAGTGTCCAGAACGTGGGGAGTTCCCATCCGAATCGACCCGTTACGTGTCGAACGAGCATCCACATCGCTGGGGGAATGAACAACACGGCCGTCACCGCCGCCTTCACGGTGTCCCCGCGGGATATGTGGAGCTGAGTGAGCCGCGACCAGAGGAGAAACCACCCTAAGAATACGTTCAACACGATCACCTCAATCACGAACCGTTTACCGAGGGGACCGATTCCCGGTCGGGGTTGCTCGACGTGTGTTTTGTCAACGTGCTCGTGGCCGGACATCTCTACAGTTGTCAATACGATTTAGCACGACAAAAGGCCCGGATAGCAGTTTCATCGCGTGAAAACGCCGTTAGTTCGGCTTGATGGACCAAAGATTATCGATCGCGTCAATCTACCACGCCGTCAGCAGTTTCGAGGCGGCAGCCTAACCCGGAGCCTGTCCCTGTCAATAAATACCCCAACGCCGCGAGCAAAATCCCCCTGCGTTGAAATCGACGGACGGTTGCAAAATTGCCTCCTATGTGACACACATGTCGGCTTGACAGACGAGCAATCCGCCGTCATCCGTACCGCTCGCCATGCATATCGTATAACAGATCGCCGTGCTCGAATCGCTCGTTTCTGAGTTCGGAGATGTCCACGAGCGAGGCAGTGCCGTCGACGACCAGTTCCGCAACCAACTGTCCGGTCGCCGGTGCCTGCATGAAGCCGTGACCGGAAAACCCGACCGCGTTGATGAATCCGGGGACCGTTTCCTCGATGACCGGATGGTAATCCGGTGTCGTCGCGTACAACCCCGCCCAGCCACGCTTGATTCGGGCATTCGGTCCGAAGTAATCAGCGAAGTCCGATGCCCGTTCTAGTGCCGTCGCCCCTGTATCGAAGTCCACATCCGTTGCATATGTGTCTGGATCGGCCGGTTCATCCGTCTCGGTAAATCGTCCGCCGAGCAGGATCGCACCCTCCCGATTCGGATGGAAATACAGCGACAACCCGTAATCGAACGTCATCGGTACGGTATCCTGTACCGGCGTGGCGGGATCAACGATGATGATCTGTCGTCGGTGGGGCGTAATCGGGATGTCGATCCCTGCCATTGCGGCGATCTGTGCGCCCCATGCGCCCGCCGCGTTCACGACGTAATCAGCCGTTTTGTCACCTTCGGACGTCTCGACTCCGCTCACCGGACCATCCTCGTCCTGTGTTCGAACGACGTCAGTGACCTCAACGCCAGTTTGAACCTCGACGCCGGCGTCACTCGCCGCCTCGGCAAACCCCCGTAGTGCGAGATGAGGGTCGGCATATCCATCGGTCGGTGAGTAGGTTCCGCCGACGTAGTTGTCAGGATCGATCGCGGGACTATACACCGCTGCCCGTTCCGGCGTGATGAACTCGCTTGGCACCCCACACTCGTTTTGAATAGCGACGCTTTCCCGAAGCGCCGCCGCGGTGTCGTCCGAGCGCGCCAAAAAGAGATACCCCGGCTGCTGGTACCCGATATCCGTCTCGAACGTCGTCTCGTACCGTTCCCACACGTCGATGCTCGCTTTGGAGAGGTTGATGCTGACCGGCGTTTCAAACTGTGCACGGATCCCTCCAGCCGCCCGTTCGGTAGCGCCGGCACCGATCGACGACTTCTCGAGGACGGTCACCTCGACGCCGCGGCTACTGAGGTAGTAAGCACTCGTGAGCCCGACGATTCCCCCACCGACGACAATCGCCTGCATGGCATTCGTCAATGGCTATTAGGGAATAAGCCTTCACCCGTCCAGGGTTGCCCGATGCACTCGCTGCCTCAATCGGCCAATTCGGCGGTCGCACTCGGTCTCTCAGTCGGCTCCGTTGTCGAGGTAGACCGCTCGTGTATCTCGGGATCGATCGGCGGGTTGATGAACAGTGCATGGAGCAAACACGGGATCGCGATCAGCGTTCCCGCGGCAATGGCAGTCGTCGTGGCGATCCCGGCAACCATTCCAGCACCGACCGCTCCGACGAGCGTCAGCGGAATGATGCCCAGCACGATGTCGTAGTAGGTGGTCATGTGTTGCGATCACCTCACCTGCGGTATGGGGCCTGCTTACCAGAGATCGATCGGGAACTCCGGACTGGACTGCCCCATGGTTCGATCAGATTGACAGCAACGCGATCCGTAGGAACCCGTCACGCGCCCTGTCAATGCATCTATCGTATCCTTCAGGGTCTTTCATATTAAACTTTAGGGCATACAATATGATGTTGACAAATGGCCACTAAATACTATTCACATAACTTATCAACTCGATCGGATCAACGAAGTATTCCCTACAGGTGTCCTCTGGCCAACCGACCCACTGTATGGTGGCATCCCATCGTGTGGATGAGTGTAATATCATTTCGAACAGGGTACTCACGACCTAGATCGCATCCAATCCCGATACTGTCTGGTGGGTCCCTGGATACGGTCGGATCATCCCAATCCCGGATCCATTCTCTGACTGTCGTCGCCGCTTGAACGGATCGCGGGATCTGCCAGTTGTTCGGAAACTGTCGCCTGATGCCACGAGGGACCTAATCCGACCTATCGGAACATGTCCATCGCCATCAGCCTTATCGAATGACGGTAACGGGAACGGGCGACTGACGGATCACGCTTTCGGCAACGCTCCCGAGCAGTATGCGCTTGAGACCAGTCCGTCCGCGACTCCCCATGATGATGTGATCGATCGGTTGGTCGTCGGCATAATCCGTGATCGTTCGGGCCGTCGCTCCCTCATCCAGAGTCGTCGTCAGTTCACGCCCGTGGTCAGCAGCTATCTCCTCGGCATCGGCAAGCAACTCTCGGGCTTGTTCACGTACATTTTCTTTCCACTGTTTTGCCTGGGCCGTTGTCCATTCAACACCGATCGCTTCCGCATGACCGACGACGTGGAGGACGGTGACGTCTGCGTCCGGATGCTGGTGGAACGCGTATTCGAGTGCCTCTCGTGAGTATCGCGAATCGTCCATTGGCACCAGAATCGATCGGGTCATCTGGGATGGATTCGGTGATCACTTCCGGACTCCGGACCGATCGGGCCTCCTCTGTAGTGTTGCCCTTGGATTAGCCGAAGATGGTATTGGCCACTTTATGAAGCATCCCGGTCACGTACGGGTCCTCGAACGCGTCATTGCCACAGGTACTGCAGGCTTCTGGTTCACTCGAGAGGCTTCGAGTGAGGCCATATACCTCGACGTTTCCACATTGTGTACAGGTCCAGTGCTTCATTCGAATATTGTTAACATACGACGTACAAAGTTTTATCTATTGATTTCTGTGAAATCTATTGAGATATTCCCTCTCTACGATACTCACAGGTGTTCGGAGTGTGCTGCTGATGAGCACGTTTTGGCGTGCAATTCTCCAACCCGAGTCCGCACTTCGGGGCATCGATTTGTCGAGAGAATACTTCCTTCCGAATCGATCACAAGAGGGTGGACACCGACCAATTCTCGCTCTCGTATGTTCGCGGCAACAGGGGCGGCTTGGGAGTTGGATGCTGTATGGACACCGAGCCGCCCGTGTGCCTCGGCCCCGTGGTGGAGGGTGCCCAAACCACCACCGGACAGGATTAGCATCTCACATATACCTATAAAAACGTGGTGGCAACCTGATGATTCATGCGTAGTTTTGGGATAATCCGATCCGTCGCTGAATACGGATTTGAACGTCCCTGGGTAGGGCTTATCGATTTATGACTACCGTGAACCGCCGACCACGACGGAATCGAGCACATAATCTTATTGTGCTAAGTGCCGCGTTGCTAATACATGCGTGAAACGGCGAGTATCAACGTGCTCCACGTTGATGACGACCCGGACTTCATCGATCTCGCCGCGACATATCTCGAGCGTGAAGACGAGCGGATCCGTGTTCATCCCGTGACTGACCCGAAAGAGGGATTCGCAGTGCTGGATGACCAGCCCATCGATTGTATCGTCTCGGATTACGACATGTCCCAGATTGACGGGATCGAATTTTTAGAGACCGTCCGTGAGACGTATCCGGATCTCCCGTTCATTCTCTATACCGGCAAGGGATCCGAAGAGGTCGCTAGTGACGCGATCTCGGCCGGGGTCTCGGATTATCTACAAAAGGAAGGCGGGACCGATCAGTATGAGGTCTTGGCAAATCGGATCACCAATCTCGTCAACCAGCACCGGGCCGAGGCCAAAGTCGAAGAATACGATCAGGCCCAGACAGAAAGCGAGCGCTATCGACAACAGCTCGCGGGAATCATCGCCGACCCCGACCAATCGGTTGATCAGAAGATCGAGCGCTTACTTGCATTGGGCTGTGACCGCTTTGGCGTCGAAAACGGCCATCTGGTGATGATCGACGAAGCCACCGGCCGACATGAAGTGATCAGCACGTACGGCTCGGATATCGTCGAAAAAGGCGTCTCTGATCTCTCGAATACGTACTGTCGGAGGACGATCGAATCCGATGAGATTCTGGACGTGTATCACGCCACCGAACAAGGGTGGGAAGGCGACCCGGCCTACGAGTCGTTCGGTTTGGCGTGTTACATCGGAGGGAAACTCACCGCCGACGGGAGGCTCTTTGGCACATTGTGTTTCGCGGATACGGTTCCCCGCGAGCCGTTCACCCACAACGAGAAGGCGTTCTTCGATCTGTTGCGCCAGTGGTTCAACCGGACACTCGAACGGCGTCAGCGGCTCAATCAGGCCGATGTCATCTTCGAACACACTCAGGACGCACTCTTCTTGATCGATGTATGGAACGATGGCCGGTTTACGATCCGATCCGTCAACCGTGCATACGAGGAGTTGACCGGGTTGTCGACGGATGATCTCCGAGGACAAACGCCGCGTGATGTCTTGGGTGATAAGCAGGGTGGTGAGGTCGAAGCGCGGTATCGAGAGTGCATCGAGGCGCAAGCACCGATCGAATACGACGAGCAGCTCACGCTCGGCGGCGACACGAAATACTGGTATACACGCCTCGCGCCGGTCATCGAAGACGGCAATGTAACCCAACTCGTCGGGGCAACACGGGACATCACCGACCGCAAGGAGTACGAACAACAACTCCGTGAGGAACAACAGTTCGTCCACAGCATCTTCCGATCACTTCCGGATCCTCTCTATGCATTCGATACGGACGGGCATCCCATCCGATGGAACGAGAAATTCGAGGAAGTCACCGGCTATTCCGGCGGGGAGATCGAGGATATGTCCGTCACGGAGTTCGTCCCGGAAGCGGAGACAGAGACGATCGCTGAGAACTTTCGGACCATTCTCGATGAACGACGAGCCGTGACCGTCGAATCGGCGTTTGAAACGAAAGCCGGTGATCGTATTCCACACGAATTCACCGGCGGTCCGTTAGAAGACGCTGATGGTTCCATCCGCGGCGTAACGGGGATCGGCCGTGATATCACCGAGCGGCAGGATCATGAACGACGACTGCATGCATTGAACCGGGCGACACGGGAGTTACTCACCGCCGACACACGTGAAGAGGTGGCGGAGATGGGTGTCGAGGTCGCCCAGGATCTGCTCGATCTTGAGGCGACCGCGATCCACTTGTACGACGAAGACGCCTCCGGCCTCGTTCCGGTCGCCGTCACCGATCCCGTGATTGAATTGATCGGCGAGCCGCCGACATTCACCGGCGAGGACAGTATCGCGTGGCGCGTCTACCAACAAGGTGAGTCACTCACAGTCGACGATATCCACACGGATTCGGATATCTTCAATCCGGACACGCCCGCCCAGAGCGAACTCTTTCTGCCAATCGCCGAGTACGGCATCCTGCTCGCCACGTCGATGGAAGAGCGGAAATTCGATGAACGGGATGTGATCCTGGGAGAGGTGTTGACCGCCAATATTACCACGGCGTTGATCCAAGTCGAGCGAAGGGAGCAACTCCGCGCCCGGGAACGAGAATTAACGCAGCAAAACGAGCGACTGGAGGAGTTCGCGAGTGTCGTCAGCCACGATCTCCGCAATCCGTTGAACGTGATCGCGGGCCGGTTGGAACTGATTCGGGAGGACTGTGACAGCGAGCATCTCGACGCCATCGAGCGGGCATACAACCGTATGGATACCCTCATCGATGATCTCCTGACGCTGGCCCGGGAGGGCGACACCGTCACGGACACGAGTCCGGTCGACCTCGTGGCGATCGTCGAGGAGTGCTGGACGACCGTCGACACGGCCGACGCTTCACTCGTCACCGATATCGATCGCTCCATCGCGGCCGATGAGAGCCGGCTCAAACAAGTGTTCGAGAACCTCATCCGAAACGCCATCGAACACGGCGTCGAGGATGTGACGATAACCGTCGGTGAACTGCATAATGGGTTCTACATCGAGGATGATGGACCGGGGATTCCGGCGGAGAAACGCGAGGACGTGTTTGAGGCTGGTTATTCCACGACCGAGACGGGCACTGGGTTCGGATTGCGCATCGTCAAGCAGGTCATCGAGGCCCACGGCTGGCGGATCCATCTCACCGAGGGCTCCGATGGCGGCGCCCGGTTCGAGATCACGGGCGTCGAAGACGTGGATCCATAGCTCTCTCAGTGCCGACCTGATTCGCGTCCGTCAGCTCGATCGACGGATGTCACCCGGTCACCTCGGCCGAATCAGTTAACCCTCGTCGCGGCTTGAATGCCAAACCGGGTAGCGATTTTGACGCGATCGGGGGTGTATTCGAGGGTGATTTCGAGACGGAGTCGTTCGCCTTCGAGCCAGAGGTCGGCACCCTCGACCCCGGCGACCGATTGTGACTGGTAGGTGTCGGTGTAGTTGTTGTCGACGAGCACGTCCGTATTGTTAACCGTCAGCGTCGTCGTGCCAGTATTCTCGATGACCAGCGAGAGGGTTGTATTGCTCGCATTGTAGCTGGCGGTCCGGATCGTGATGTCGGTATCCCGCATCGCCTGGACGTCGTCGTGATACTCCGACTGGGCGGTGTGGATCCGATCAAAACTGTTCGACACCGTCGGATACAGAATACTTCCCGCTACCAACAGGCCCACGAAGACCACCGCCGCTGACCCGCTGACGCTAAAGCCCATAACTGTCCTCCGTGGTCAGATAGCCGATTTCGTGCATCTCCTGGTCAATGAACGTGCGTCCGGCAATGTCGACACAGGCGTCCCAGTCGCGTTCAGGTGGTTCGGTACACGCTGGACATGACTGATCCGATTGCATGCCTGCTGACGACATCTGACTGTACCGCTGGGGACAAACTGTGGCCTGAATCATCGGGAGTGGTAACTCATACAACGGTCTAACGCGCTATCGAGTGCACAACGATCCACGTCATTGGACGAAGCATCGATACCGAACGGTCGGCGCGGCAGGACCAACCTCGACTGTTCGTCGGGATGGGTTCATCTCTTCTCTCGTGTGATCCTAACTATACCTTGATTGATAAGGGTATGGCCGCAATTCTCAAGAACGGAAATCGCCCCTTTTTCCCGTCAGATGCGTCTTTGTCTAATGGTCCGTTCTGGGGTGTCGGTTTCGGTTTCGATGTCGACGGCACCTTACAGCGACTGTCCGTTCGCATCCGACCGTAACCCATCGTATCGGTGATGTCGAGTATTGTCATTGTGTGGAATCGGGACGACATTTCACCTGAGCGATTCGAGAGCGAAGCCCCGCCCTCAAGGACCGAGGTCGCCTCAGCGACCGAGGGAGTAGGGCGGAGTAGTTGACTAATCCCGTTTTGCCGCATCATTCGTCCGTCGGGGGTGATCCGCCCGTATGCTGTCGAACACGTTCAAGGACGGTGGGGATGTGATGACGACGGCGAATGAGCAACCCAATGCCGAGGACGAGGTACACACCACTAAACACCATGAGTCCCTCGAACTGCTGGAAGAACGGGAGGAACTGAAGGGCGAACAGACCAAGCAGACCGATCGCTTCGCGGACGCTGATTTCGAAGTTGATCAGCAGCGTCACCGCAAAGAAACTCTGTGCCGCTGTCAACCAGATCTCCCCCGCCTGCTTCAGGCTGAATTGGAGGACGCCGTATGACCCAAGCGAGAGGCTATACACGACCACGAGCGTGCCGATAAGTAAGGTCCACTGGTTGAGCTTCGAGGAGATGAGTGCGTTGAACGCCGATGTCGTCCGCAGCTTCCGTACCAGATACGCCGTGGCAATGAATTCGGGACTTTCGCTTGCCAGTGGTGCGACCCACTGGATCATGAAAAACGATGAGAGGCCGAGTCGTGGGCCCAGCGCCTCCAACCCCTTTGCAAACGGCTTCACCGCGATCAGGATGATGAATGCCGAGTACACGAACATCAACAGCACCGTTCCGATGCGATGGGCTCGCGGTAACCGCTGGAGATATCCCGGGACGCCAAGCTGGGGTTCGTGGGTCGTCTCGCCCCGAAGAATAACGATGATATAGCCCATATACAGCCCGAACAGAATGATCGCATCGAGCGCGTCGATTCCGCCGCCAAACGGGATAAACAGGGCATACACCGTCGCGACACCGAGAAACAGGATCTCAATACTGATACGCGGTTCGAGCCGTACCGAGCTTGTAAGGAATCCATCCCGGCGAGTGACTGATGCGTCGGGTGCCCTTCGAGCGCGATAGATGGCATAGAGTGCGATGAGTGACCATCCGAGCCCGACGAGGATGCGATTCGCCCCGGTCATGTTGGCGACCGCGAGGTTGGCGGCGTTCTCGGAGGCCGGTGTCCCCGGAGCCGCTCCGGCCTCCCACGCGTAGAGTGCGTCAACGGCATACTCCGGGGCGACCGCGATGATCGCAAGGACGGCCAGCGCGAACGATCGCGGGACATCGACTTCGGCCGTTTCAGCCCCCCACGTCAGCACGAACGCTGCGCCGATGACGGCGATCCCGCTCACCAGAATGACGGCTGCTACTGGAAGCGTCGGGACGAGCCCTAAGCCCCGCAGTGCGAGCCACGGGAGGGTAAGAGCGACAACGCCAGCAAGCGCGAGAAGTGGATGACGGAGTGAGTCATTCACATGTGATCCCAACCGATAGGAGCGTTTCAGCCAGCGGCCACTTGACTTTCGGGGAATCGGTATCGCGGTGTCTGACGTATTTCCAGCCAGTATCATCCGACGTCCAATCACTACGCCGTCTGCTCTCAGCGACCATCTCGCCAGCGAGGTGAACGGTCGGGCGATTCATTGACTGATACGTAGTGTAAATGCCCACTTGAAGCCGGTTAATTCCGATTCGTCGTCGAACGCAGCGTCGTCTTCTCCGAGGACACCGTTCGTCCGTATCCGGTGATCACCCTCAGGGAGACAGGTTCCTGCCGGGCGTTCAGGATGGCCATAAACGTATGTATCGGCCTGAATCGTCTCGTCGGCCCCAATCGGAACCGTCCCGTAGTACTCCGGGACGGCTACGTACTCCGTCAGTTGCCAGCATCCTGGATCGACCGGACCTCGGTCCGTTCCATCACCGGCCGGGTACAGGTAGAGTGTTTCCTCGGTACTCGCGACGTGATGGAACTGCACTGCCCGTTCTTCCCCTATTACCACCGATGTCTCCGTCGGATTCGTGATCAGCACCCTAAGGCGGGCCGGCTGATCCTTCGTCGCGATCGACGTCACCATCTCGACATCATACGTGATCGGAACGGATGGCTGATCAGCCACTGTGGCGATGTTGACCGATACCCCTTCCGAGGGTACTCCGTCTTCGCCGTCGGGCGGACGCATACATCCACCCAAGAATATCGGCGTCGTCATGCCACCAACCGCGAGGAACCGACGACGGTGCATACTGGCCCAACGGTGCGCTCGGCATAAGTCCCATTGGCCTTCGATTATCGATCACCGATATGACGTGTCGCTAACTCTTCGTTGATTATTCGACCGGGATCGACTTGCCTTCATCCGTCGATTCTTCGAATGTCGGGAGGTAGATATCCAAAATGCCGTTTTCGTACTGTGCCTGAATTCGATCGGTATCAACTGCGGTTCCGATCCGGAAGGTCCGCCGATAGGTTCGTGGCTGATCGCGGTATTCCTTCTCCGTCTCGGCTGCGATAGTCAGTCGGCCTTCTTCACAGCGAAGCTCGATATCCTCGCGTTCGAAGCCGGGCATCTCGACGCTGAGGACAAACTCACCATCCTGCTCGTAGAGATCGTACTCGCCCGATCCGGTCGCCAATCGTGTCGGTCTGTCCGCTCGTGTATGCTCGCCGCTGTCAGAATCAGTCGGCAGTGGCATGGCGAGCCACCTCATTCCGATGTTGTGGATGCGTCATGAAGAAGGTTGTGCGGCTCTCTGTTTGTCCTGCAGGGTCATACTGTACGTGTCGTCGTCGCAGTCTTTGACCGCGGTTCGGACTGGATCGACTGTTAATCCTTTTCCGGACTCGGTCGTGGCCGAAGAGCGACAGCGGCGTTGGGAACCGACAATCGGCGTCGGATACTTGTCTCCCGATCCCCTAGTGTTCGATGTATGCAGTTAGAGGAGTTTCGTGAGGAACTAGATGAACGGATCGAGTTTCCGATCGAGAAAGAAACACTCCTTACGGAACTTGGGGAGACCGAACTCGAGTTGGATACTGAGCCGGTCGAACGGCCGGCCGATCAGCCCGATACCGCACCGGCCGAGGCGACGGACACACCCCGAACGGTCGAGGGAATGATCAGACGGTATGATGATAGACCGGATGATGAGACGTTCGATACTGCCGAAGAAGTCCTTGCCGTGATGAGTTCGGTCTGATACCCATTAGATCAACCGTGTGATACCCCCTGGTATCGAAGCGCAGTCCTTCGCAAGCAGACGTGGTCCTGTCCGGAAGCATCCGCTTCGGTCTCGATATGAACGATTGACTGCCAGATCATCCTCGGAATAATTGCCACTGCGACACTTAACGTGGATATCCCGATCGAGGATGGTGACGACCTCGTGGAATAGGATCGACATTGTTCTTGCTGCTCTCGACACCGTTCGCCATGTGATCATCGGGGAGGTCGGCGATGTCATCTCCGGCAATGACCAGCTCCGTGTCAATGTAGACGTTCGCCTGACGTTCCATCCCGTTCTCGGTTACGCCCAGGACGCCGACAAACCGGCCGGGAACGATTCGAGATTGCTCCCCCCACTGATTAGCTTGTGCGGTGCAGGGCGCTAAGCCCCCTCCCTCAACGGAGCGACCGAAGGGAGCGAAGTAGGGAGGGGATACAGCGCCCGTCATCGGATTACGTTCACTCTGTGGTGGTGATTTATCACGGTGGCTGTCG
>JBDGPX010000131.1:0-16050 GCA_042219475.1 Halobacteriales archaeon | reverse complement strand
GATCGACCACCTCTTCGTTCACTCAACAGCAGACGCTAACGTGCAAAGCTGAGTAGGAGCGTTAGTTCAGCTCGGATGATCGTTCTACCATCCCGGTGCTGACTGTCGGCCGGTTTGCCGGAGGGTGGGCACTCAAGTCACCACCGAGTATGGTGATGGGATGTGGCCGAATCGACCGCGCCGCTGGCCGAAGATGAACCCGAACAGCTGATCGGAGGACTCTCCGGCCGCTTGCTCGGACTGGTGGCCCTCGGCTCGATGGCGTCAATCGTCGGACGGCTTGTCATCGCGCCGATGTTGCCCCAGATCATCGCTGATCTCGGCATCTCACCGGCTCGGGCTGGCCTCGCGCTGTCGATCATGGCCGGGTTGACCGGCGTGTGTCGCTATCCTGGCGGACGGCTTGCCGACCGATGGTCACGCAAGACGGTCCTCGTTGGCGCGCTCGGGCTGATGATCGCCGGAATGGTCGCCCTTGCTGGAGCGGTTACCTACGGATTGTTCGTCCTCGGGACGGCCTTAGCCGGCATCGGGGCTGGATTGTACTTCCCGGCGGGGATCGCGTTGCTCACGGATGTCTTTGACGACCGTCGAGGGGAGGCTTTCGGCGTGAACACGGCAGCCTTTAGCCTCGGGGGTGCCCTCGCCTCCGGGCTCGCGGTCGCGGTGTTGGCGGTCGCGGGGTGGCGGTCAGCGTTTCTGTTGGTGATCGCTGCCCTCACCGTGACGACCGTGTTCATGCACATTTGGAACGATGAGGAGTACGTCGTCAAGCGGGTCGGCCTCGCGATCCGGCCGACGATGGGGCGCTTGCTCGGGATTGCAGCGATCCGCCGCGCGCTGGTTGCCTACGTGCTGTTTGCGTTCGTCTGGCAAGGCACCGTCAACTTCCTGCCGACCTTCCTACAGGTCGAGAAGGGGTTCTCCGGGTCATTGGCGTCAGCGGCCTTTGCCTCCCTGTTCGTGGTGGGCACCATCACGAACCCTCTCGCGGGGAGCCTCGGTGATCGGATCGGGTATTCGACCGTCGGCGTCGGATCGGCGGTCGCTGGGTCGATCGGGCTGACGCTGGTTCTCCTCGGTGGCTCACTGCCGCTCGTGATCGGCGGGGTATTGATCTTCGCGACGGGGCTCGCGTCGTTCTGGCCTGTCATGAGTGCCCACGTGATGGATCTCTTTCCTGAGTCAAGCATGGGTGGGGATTTCGGGGCGATCGGATCCATCTACCTCGGGGTCGGCAGTCTCGGCCCCACCTATGTCGGCGTGGTCGCCGAGGCTCACTCCTACACCGTTGCATTCGTCGGGTTATCGGCGTGTCTGGTCATCAGTACCTTCGTGATGATCTGGATCGTCAGTGGGCCGTCGGAGTAGCGAAAAGTGGACGAAGCAGTTTTGTCGCCACCACGAAATCGGTTTGCCATGACCGCTGTGCCAAGCGAGGCCGAGGAGTTGATCACGGATCGAAAACTGATGGCCCATATCGCGACCTGCAAGGACGGTGTTCCCCACAACGTCCCCGTCTGGTATGCTTACGAGGACGGCCATGTCCTTATTTCAACGTCCGGTCAGAAGGTGGCGAATCTCCGGCGGAACCCACGGGCGGCGATCTCGATCCAGTACGATGAGGGCGGAGACGCACAGTGGTTCGTCACGTTACGTGGAGAGGCCACGATCATCGAGGATTCGGACGAACACAGCGCCGCCGCTGAACGGATCTTCACCATGTATTTGGGCGAGGATATCGACGAGTGGGACGAGTACTACCGGGAACTGGTGACCGGAGATCCGAACGGTGTGTTGCTCGATGTTGCAATCGATTGGGCTCGGTACCAGGTTTATTGATCGTATCACCGGAGTGAGCTGGATTGACGTCCGGCAGTTAATGCATCGATAGCTTCATTCCGATTCAGGCGCAAGCTGGGAGTGATGCGGATCCGTGAATGGCAGGACATCGTCGAGGATGTCGTCGAAAGTTCAGCCGAACCCGATGATTGGCGGGCGATCTCCGGTACGCGAGCCAACGGGGTCGGCGAGGACATGTATCTCGGCCATCCGACTGAAGGGGTCTATCAGCTGAAGACCTACGCAAAAAGCCCGTTCGAGGTCAAAGGCTACGGGACCCAGATCGCTCGCAAGATCGACGAGGATATCGAACCGTACTTCCCGACCCGATCGGAGGGCCGGTTTGCGGTTCAAACGCCTCCTGAAGACGAGGACGAGGCCAAACAGAAAGCCCGCAGCCTCGAGGAGACGATCAAGGCCCACGCTGACGCACCGACGACACCGGACGCGCTGTTCGACGATATGATGGAGGCGCTCGACTCGCCGGCCTATGGCCCGATCGAACATGATCAGACCGATCGGCCCGAACCGCTCAAGGACCTCTCAAACACCTTCGAGGAGGCGGAAGAACTCCTCGAAACTGAATTCGAAGATCTCGTCGAAGACGACGGCGTCGGACGCGGATTCCAATAACGCGATGGTCGACCCCATCTCCGAGACGGAACGGGCGGCGAGCAACCGAATGCTCAAGATCGGATTCGTCATTCTCGTCGGCATCTCGGCGGCGATGATGGCGCTGTTCGGGGGCGCAACGATCGTCGAGACGGCCTTGGTGCTGACCATCGGGAGTGCCATCGGCGCCGCCTTATTGGTACTTCTGTTACCGTGATCGGTCCCGCTGTAAAGTTGGAGCTATCAGGGACGAATCACAGAGCCGGAACCAGATGGATTCACGGATTCACGCGGCGCAACCATATACGCGGCTGCTCGATCTCCTCATCCGTCGGCAGATGAGAAGGATCCGTCCACACGGCGCCGGTTGCCGCAACATCACGTTCGGTCGCGACGGTATCGAAGAAGGCCTTCCCCCGTTCGTATTGTTGGCGTTTCAATCCGAGACCGAGCAGGCGGCTCATGAGTTCGCCGATCGGCCCACGGTTACGACGGCGGGTATCGACTTTCTCCCGGAGGTCAGCGTATTCATCGTCGAAGGCCCGATCCATCACGAATTCCGCATACCCCTCAACGGCGGTCATGATGGTCATCAATTCGGTGAAGGCCGACGGCATCATTCGGCCCTCCGCCAGTGATTCGATCCCGTCGGTCATCCGCGTTTCGAGCTCGTCGGACAACCATGGCGCAGCACCGAACTCGGCGGCATGGGTGACTTCGTGGAAGGCGATCCATCGACGAAACCGTTCCGGATCGACATCCAGTGCCTCAGCCGTCGAGAGGATGTTCGGTCGGACGAAGTACAGCGCATGGCTGTCGCCGTCAGCAAGCAAGAGCGGATCGTACTGTCCGAGGACGTTCCGGCCGAGAAAGGCCAGCATGACCCCGAGGCTGGCGGAGTTGACCCGACTGGCGACGCCCGGCAGAACCGGCTGGCGCTGTTCAAGCGGCGCCATCACCCGCTGAAACGTCGTGGCGTTGGCGTCGATCCAGTGGTGGCGGTTCTGAATCTCGATCGTATCTGGCAAATGGAAGGACAACCCAGACACCGAACGGATCCGATCCCGGGCGGCCCGGACGTCAGTCGCATAGCCGTCCTGTTCGGCTTCGGACACCGCCAGCGACCCTGGAGGCGTCGCCCCCTTGGCCGCCGTTGCCACCGCTTCCCAATCCACCGATCCGTCACCAGATGCGTCGATAACTGCCCGCACGCTTTCGTAAAGGTTCACGGATTGTGTTGGAATCGGAGAGTCAAAATCCTTTCCCGGGCTACACCGACTCCGTCTCCGACTCGGGATCAACCTCGACGCTGGCCACCTCGATGTCCGTCCCGCCGTCAGTTCGCCATCGGCGGACGAGATATGCAGCGACGATCAGTCCGACGAGGACCACGAACGGCAACGACGACCGACTGTCATCGCCTCCGGCCGTCTCAGTCGAATCGGTCGTATCTGTGTCCGAACTGCCCGCGAACGGGGCGTTGAACTGTGCGTCGGTGAGATCGAATTCGAAGATCGTGACCTCGGGCATGGAAGCTCTACGATCCCGTGACTCTTAGCGGTTCTGACCGCGTCTCACTGTCCATCGGAGCCCGGGGTCGGTCCCGCTGACGGTCCGCGTCCTATTTCACGACCCACGTCATTGGACTTGTCATGCAACCGGATCGACGCGCGTTCCTCGAGGAGTTACTGGATACACCGGCACCATCGGGATACGAAACGGCAGCCCAACGGCGATTTCTCGAATACATCACCCCGTTTGCCGATGACGTCCGGACCGATGCCTACGGCAACGCTGTCGGCGTCTACAACGAGGCAAGCGATGGCCCGACGATCGGTTTCGCCGGCCATATGGACGAAATCGGGCTCATCGTGAGGAGCATCGATGACGACGGGTTCGTCCACGTCGGATCGATCGGTGGGGTGGATCGCATGATGACGAAAGGGCGCGCCGTCGAAATCCACACCGATGACGGGCCGGTGACAGGGGTGGTCGGCCAGATTGCGGTCCATCTACGGGATAAAGACGATGACGACATCGACGATATCGAAGAGCAGTTTATCGATATCGGTGTCGAATCGGCGAGCGCTGCCAGGGAGTTGATCTCGATCGGTGATCCGATCACGGTCATCGCCGAAACCCACGAGTTGGCGGACAATCGGATGGCAGCACGTGTCATGGATAACCGGGTCGGCGTCTGGGCGGCCGCTGAAGGGTTCCGCCGTGCCATCCAATCCGACATCGAAGCCACCGTCTACGCCATCAGCACGGTCCAAGAGGAACTCGGGACCAAGGGCGCCCAGATGATCGGTACCAGTCTGGATCTTGATGCCGTCATCGCGATCGACGTGACGAACGCGGTCGATACACCGGGGATCACCGCCCACACGAAAGGCGAAACGGCACTCGGTGACGGCCCGACGGTCTATCGAGGGAGCTCGAACCATCCCGTCGTCGTCGACGCGTTGCGGTCGGCCGCCGCCGCCGCGGACATCGACATCCAGCTCGCCTCGGCAGGCAACCGGACCGCGACCGATGCCGACGGCTTTTACGTCCAACGGTCCGGGACGCCCGCGGTCAACGTCGGCATCCCCAACCGCTACATGCATACGCCAGTCGAGGTCGTCGATACGACCGATCTCGGGGCAACGGTCGAGCTCTTAGCGGCGTTTGCCGAACGAGCCGACGGCTACGATTCCTTCAACATCGAACTCTAAGCTATGCCGTCGATATGTTTAAGCATCTGCCTGCAAGCGTAGGGATATGGGTGATCGTCCCCTCGACGCCCTCGAGGCGGCACTCGGCGATACCGTCGCGGTGCAACTCAAGGACGGCACGATGTTTCACGGCATACTCTCGGGCTATGACCAGCACATGAATTTGGTGTTGGAATCAGCGGCAACCGGCCCCACCGGGGAGGAGCCGGGCGGGCCGGACGACGAGCGGGTCGAAGACACAATCGTTATACGCGGCGATAACGTCGTCTCGATACGACCATGACGGGCGCGGGAACCCCGAGCCAGGGGAAGAAAAACACGACGACGCACGTGAAATGTCGCCGCTGTGGCGAGAAGTCCTATCACGTCAAGAAAAAAGAGTGTGCGAGCTGTGGCTTCGGCAAGTCGGCCAAGCGTCGTGACTACGCCTGGCAGGACAAAGCCGGGGACAACTGATCGAATCGAACGGCAACTGCCTGTTTTCGGTGTATTATCGGCAATCGGATACCAGTAGCGTCGGAAGATTAGTGAGACCGGCCCCGGAATAGAAGCGAACACACGATGGGGGCGGACACAGGAACGACCGACGCAGACATCGCGATCATCGGCGGGGGCGTTATCGGCTGTAGTATCGCTCACGAATTCGCACCTGATCACGACGTCGTCGTGATCGATGCCGACCGGATCGCCGGCGGGACGACCGGCCATGCCTCTGGACTGATTTCGATCGTCCAAGACTGGAAACCCGAATTCGAGGCGGCCCGGTATGCCATCGAGTTCTTCCGGGCGTTCGATGGCACCGCGGAGTTTTCTTTCACTGAGCGGCCCAGCATCCGGCTCGCGACGGCGGCGGGTGTCGAGACCGCTCGGGAAATCGCGGATGCGGTTGGGGCGGCGGGATTCGAGGCAACGTATCTGTCGGCCGAGGGCCTGAATGCTCGATTTCCGGATGTGTTCGATCTTGAGACCTTCGTCGGCGGAACCGTCTTCGAGGACACCGGCTGGGTCGATCCCTATACGTATACGATGGCACTAAAACGATCAGCCGAGACCGACGGCGCCCGGTTTGTAATCGGGACACCTGTGACCGACATCCGGACCGACAATGATGGAGATGCCATCACAGGCGTCGAGACGACGGCGGGGATGATCGACGCAACCCGTGTCGTCGCGGCCGCCGGCCACCGGACACGCGAGTTACTCGCGGAGCTGGTGACCGTGCCGACCCGACCGTTCCGCTATCAGACGGTGAATCTCGCCGTAGATCGCGAGATCGATGCGACGTATCCGGTCGGCTGGGAACGGCTCTCCCGGCTGTACTGGCGGCCCGAGCACAACGGCGAGCTCCACGTCGGCGGTGGCCCATACTTCGTCGACGAACCGGAGTCCCGGGCCAGCGGTCCCACGACGGCGTTCCGCCGGCTCGTCGCCGAACGGATCCCTCACTACCTGCATGGAGTCGACGACGCCCGGATCGTCGGCGGCGCGACCTGTCCATCGGGCGACGCCGCCTCCCCCGATGGCTATCCGATCGTGGGGACACCCGCGTCCGCCCCCGACGGCCTCGTCGTCGCCACTGGTATGCACGGGCTCGGGATCATGGGATCGCCGGTCGTTGCGCGGGCAGTCCGAGCGACGGTGACCGGCGAGGCCGCTCCGTTCGACACGACCTTCCTCGATCCCGATCGATTCGGCACGACCCCACCGGCGATCGAGTCGAGCTACATCGAGGAAACGCCTAACGCCTGGCGACCGGATGCCCGCGAGTGGATCGCCGATCCGGATGCGGAACCGGCCTCCGATTGAATCGGTATGAGATCGTGATGTGATACCGGTGAGGATAACCCGCCTCGGCATCTTTATGAACGCTGATCGGTAGTATTCCAATGTAACCCATGCATCGGGACGGCGGCCGACGGGAAAGAACAACGCCGGGACAACCGACCGTGCGACGACGGAATGACGGCGACTGAACCATGACTTCACCAACCGAGAAATGCGGGGTCGTCGGAGTAGCGCTCGATGATCGCGACGCCGCACTGCCGGCGTATTACGCTCTCTACGCGCTACAGCACCGTGGACAAGAATCCGCCGGGATCGTCACCCACGACGGCTTCCAGCAACACAGCCACGTCGGGATGGGGCTTGTCGGGGATGCGATCGCCCGTGATGACATCCAAAGCCTCAACGGCGCGGCTGGGATCGGCCATGTTCGGTACCCGACTGCCGGGAGTGTCGATAAGGACTGCGCCCAACCGTTTTCGGTTTCGTTCAAAAGCGGATCGCTCGGCCTCAGCCACAACGGCAACCTCGTCAACGCCGACGAACTCCGGGCGGACTTAGAGGAGAAGGGGCATGCCTTCACCTCCGATGGGGATACCGAAGTGATCGCCCATGATATCGCCCGCAATCTGCTCGAGGAGGACCTCATTCGGGCGATCAAGCGCACGATGAGCCGGATTCACGGCTCGTACGCGCTGACGATCATGCACGACGACACCGTGATGGGGCTGCGCGACCCGCGGGGGAACCGACCACTGGTCATCGGCGAATTCGAGGACGGATACATGCTCGGCTCCGAAAGCGCGGCGATCGATACCCTCGACGGCGAGGTGATCCGTGATGTCAGACCCGGTGAGCTGGTCATCCTTCGTCCGGACGGTTTCGATGCCTACCGGCTCGTCGAGAAAGAATCGACCGCCAACTGCTTTTTCGAACACGTCTATTTCGCCCGGCCCGACAGCGTCATCGACGATAACCTCGTCTATGAGGTCCGCCGGGAGCTGGGCCGCCAGCTCTGGGCGAAAAACGGGATCGAGACCGACGTCGTGATGCCGGTGCCGGACTCCGGACGGGCGTTTGCCTCGGGCTACGCCGAGGCCGCCGATAGCGTCGAATTCGCCGAGGGATTGATGAAAAACCGCTATGTGGGTCGGACGTTCATCATGCCGACCCAAGAAGAACGCGAGCGGGCGGTCCGGCTGAAGCTCAACCCTATCCGATCGACGGTCGAGGGCCGGACCGTAACCTTGATCGACGACAGTATCGTCCGGGGGACGACCTCGACTCAGCTCATCTCGTTACTCCGTGACGTCGGGGCCGAAGAAGTGCATATGCGTATCGGTTCGCCGCCGATCATCGCCCCCTGCTACATGGGCATCGACATGAAGACCCGCGAGGAGTTGATCGCTGCCGATAGATCCGTCGAGGAAATCAGTGAGGAGATCGGTGCCGACAGCCTGGCATACCTCTCGACGGAGGCTATCGCCGAAGCACTGGGCAAAACCGAATCGGATCTCTGTCTTGGCTGTGTCACCGGCGAATACCCGTTCGACGTCGAAGGCGAAGTAACCGATCGCGAGGTGTCACGACCCACGATCGGGACACCATCACCCGCCGAAGCCGACGACTGATCGGCACCTGTCTCGGGTTCACGGATCTCAGAATCAGTCAATAGAAGACATACAACAGGAGATAGACGATGATCCCCAACGTAAAGGAAATCAGCCACAGCGACGCCGCGATCCGACCCACGCGGGGATGGGCCGTCTCCGGGAGTTCGGCGACCGAGTGTGTTGCCGTCAACAGCAACACGTAGTACACTAACGGGATACAGACGATCGCCAGTAGGATGTGGATCCCGAGCAACGGCAGATAGACGAACTGGTAGATCGACGCCGGACCGGGGAATGCGGTCGGTCCTGCGAGGATAACCTTGTAGAGATACAACACCAGAAACGCCACGAACAGCCCCGTTGCCGACACCATCGCAATGCGATGTTTCCGGACGGCACCCGCACGGATCCACCGCCAGCCCGCGGCGATGACTACGATCGCCGCCACACTGATCGCAGCATTGATGTGTGGAATCGCGGCGATCATATCCGACGAGACACGCGGGAATAGCTGGGGTGGGATGTATCCCAACACCGCCGCGAAGACGGCCGCGAGCGAGAGTGTCGACAACAGCGTGGTCAAGCCGAGAACGTGCTCGCGAGCGCGTGCAGCCAACACCATAATTAAGGGTATGGCACGGGGAATGATGAGGCTCCCGATCGATCGCCAGAGCAAACCCCGACAGGGGGAAACGAAAGCGCTTTTACCACCGTATGGGCTACCTTAGCCTGCACTGTGCGTGGGTAGCCAAGCTAGGCCAACGGCGCAGCGTTGAGGGCGCTGTCCCGTAGGGGTCCGCCGGTTCAAATCCGGTCCCACGCATAAGGCATATCCTTTTTCGAAGGTTTGCTTGCCACTCAGGAAGGTGTCTGTATGAGAGTCCAACGATAGAATCTGGACGTCAACCTGGAGATCGGGCCGCATGATGGTCGTCGAGGTTTCCCAGACACTACACGATGTACTCGGCAGGAGCTGCGGACACAATGGGAGAGTCCCCGAACGATCGCTCGATCTTGATGTCGAAATCGAATTCGGCGAGGAGATCCAAACTCGTCTCGACGTGATCGGTTACTCGCGGGATAGCGAGTCGTCCGCCCGCGATCGCGAGCGGCACCAGGAGTTGATCAGCCAGATGAACATCGACGGCTCCACGGCCAGCACGGAACGTCTCAATCATATCGGTCGCGTCATTGGCGACATCCTCGGCGGGTTTCCCGCGTTCACCCAGGGCATCGAACCCTGCACGCGTTCGTTCGTACTCTAGCGTCACGAGAAGCACTGAGCCCGGCGACGGTGTCGCTTCGTAGGTTACGGTCCGTTCGAGGATCGGGATATCGTCTGTGGCAAGGTGGTCGACGGCTGTATCGGCCTGTCGCTCCGCGACCGATGCATCGGTTAACGTATCAGCCGCTCGGGAGAAAATCCGGGCACCACGGAGTTCGCCCCGATTAATGGCAGCGATATGAGTCGTCGACGTGGGTGCCAATTGGAGCACGGCGGTCCCGCCACCGGCAGGATAAAATCCCGTTCGTTCCCGAACCACGCCTCCCACCAATCCAGCGTCCATCAGTACCGGAAGCTTGACATGGCGGAAATAGCCCAGCGGGGGCGACCACTTCACATCGGTGCCACCGGTCGCCGTCAGGGTCAGCGGCGTCGACAACGCCCACGCAAGGGGCAACACACAATCAAAGAGCAACGTCACGCTCCCCGCCGTGCCGATCGAAGCCGTATAGCGGCCACCGCTCAGGGCCTCTGGCCGAAAGGTGATGGACTCGCTGCCTTCAGTGGCATCTTCAACCTCGGCATCGCAGATGTCGGCCATTACCTCGACAGCGGTCAGGTGTTGGGGCCGAAGGCCGGGATTCGGACGGTCGCCACGGATGCTCTTGATCGTGACGGCCTCATCGGTGATGGCCGACAACGTCAGTGCCGAGCGGAGGATCTGCCCACCCCCGGCACTCCCATCGATCTCGATCATCGATCGGCGCTACCGTCGCCGTCGATATAAGCGATGAGCCATCACCACAGATAGAACACACCGGCAAGGCCGTCGCCAGCGGGAAGGTATTAACCGGCGGCGATGGACCACTCCGGCATGTCCCGCACAGCCGTTATCGCGGGTGTTGGTCCCCGGATCGGCGAATCGACAGCCCGAAGATGCGCGATGGAGGGATGTTCGGTCGGGCTCTTCGCCCGTTCCGAAACGTATCTCGATGAACTCGCGTCGACCTTGACCGAAGAAACCGATGGGGAGGCGCTCGCGGTTCCAACCGATATTACCGATTCCGAGCAGGTGACCGCGGGCTTCGAAACGGTTCGTGAGCGGTACGGCCCGGTCGATATCCTCGTGAACAACGCCTACCCGACTGGCGAGAACGAAAGCGGCCTCGCATCGCCGGGCGACGGACCGCTCGGCTCGGCCGCCGATGCCTTCGAGCGATCGTGGCGCGTCTGGGCACAAGGGGCGTTTTACTGTTCGGAAGAAGCCGCGGCGGACATGCTCGATACCGACGGCGGCACGATCATCTTTACCGGCTCGGCCGCGGCGGTTCGTGGCACCGGCAGCGCCGCCCATCACAGCGCCGGCTTTGCGGGGCGTGGATTGGCTCGCTCGCTGGCCAACGAGCTCTGGCCGGCCGGAATCCACATCGCCCACGTCTTGGTCGACGGCGCCGTCGGCGCTCCCGGCGATCGCGAGTGGAGCGATCTCCCCGATGAGGAGTGGATCCATCCCGATCACGTCGCCGAGACCTACTGGCATCTCATCGAACAACCGGAAAGCGCCTGGACTCTCGAACTGGATATCCGGGCTCACGCCAGCGATATCTCCTTTGGATGAGCCAGCAGCCGAACGGCCATGGCCACCGCTGTCGGGAACGTGATCCAAGACTAATAAGACAGATATCCATCGGAACCACCGACCGCAGACGGAAACGATTTGTGCTGGACACCGATTAACCGAAGCATGTCGTCGGTGTGGGTCTGGACATATCCCTGGACGCTGGCGGCCGAAGGAATGGAGACGGCCTGTGGCGAGTTATCCGCGGCCGGCATCGATGGATTGACCGTCGCGAGCCAGTATCACTCCGTCCAGACCCTGCAACCGCGGACGCCCGAAACACTCTTTCAATCCTATCCTGGGGGGTGTTATTTTTCGCCGGACGAAGCCGCCTTTACTGATACCCCGATCAAGCCGCCCACGAACGCGATCGAGGGATACGATGATCCGCTGAGGGCCGTCCAGACGGCGGCCGACCGGGAAGGACTCTCAACGGCCGCCTGGATCGTCTGTCTCCACAACTCACGCCTGGGCGCCGAGTACCCGGCCTACCGGATCGAAAGCGCGTTCGGTGATGCCCACACCCACGCGTTCTGCCCGTCTCACTCGGCTGTCAAATCGTATTATGCAGCGGTCGTCGAAACGCTCGCGGGCTACGGCGTCGATCGGATCGATCTCGAGTGGATCGGCTTCGGGAACGCCTTTCACGATCACGGCTGGCGGTTCGGTCACCGAAAACAGCAGGCGGTTACCGATTACTCAACCGTGATCCTCCTCTCGCAGTGTTTCTGTGACGGCTGTCAGGCGGCGGCCGATCGCCGGGGATTCGATCTCGACCGGGCACGGGAACGAGTCAAGGCCCTGTGTCGAGATGCACTCCAGGGCCCTGATCGGTCGTTATCAGATATGGACACACTCCGTGGGGCGGAACCGGCAATCGATCGGCTGCTTGCATTCCGCGCAGAGATCGTCGAGGAGTTTCTCGATACACTTGTCGGTGCCAGTGGATCGACACCCGTGAACTACTACCTCACCGAAGACCTCGGAAAGAGCCCACTCTCGATCGACGCCGCGGGCGTCGAGTTCGAGACCCTCGAATCCAAACTCGATCGCGTGACAGTGCTCTGTTACACCAGCGATCCGCTTGAGGCCAAACAACGAGTTCGAGTGCTCGACCGTCGGCTGTCGATCCCCGTCGATGGGGCGCTGACGCTGGATCCGGACATCATCGATTCAATGACAGGGTTCCAGCGACTCGCCCGGTCACTCCGAACGGTCGCCGCGGACATCCACGTCTTCAACCATGGCCTGATGACCGCCGATCATCTCGACTGGTTGGACGAGGCCGTTGGATGAGACTGACTCTCTCGATCAGCCATCCAGCGAGCGTGCGGAATTGCCAACGACGAGCAGGCTACTCGATGCCATCGCGATAGCGGCAAAGAGCGGATTGAGCAGGCCGGCGAGCGCAAGCGGGATGGCGATCGCGTTGTAGAGAAACGCCCAGCCGAGGTTTTGTCGGATCCGTCGGTGAGTCGCTTCCGTCAGCGAGAACACCATCGGGACCGTCGCGAGATCATCGGTCGTGACGATCGCATCGGCGGCGTCGGCGGCGAGTTTCGTCCCGCTCTCCATGGCGATCCCGAGATCTGCACGCCCCAATGCCGGCGCATCGTTGCTACCGTCGCCAACCATCGCGACCGTATCATCAGCCTGCAACCGCTCGACCACCGCCGCTTTGGCCTCCGGAGGCACGCCCGCAAACACCTCATCGATCGCGGAGTACTCCCGGAACCGGGCCGCCGCTGCCTGACTGTCACCGGTGATGACAATGATACGCCGATCCCCACTCAGCGAATCGAGCACCGATCGCCAGTTCGGTCGCGGCTGATCGGCGGCGACGACGACGCCGTGAACGTATCCTTCCCAGCCCACCAGAGCCGGTAACGCACCCCGATCACGGGCGTCCTCATAGGTGTCTCGATAGGCATCGGGGATCGACCATCCCCGGGACTCGAACAGGACGGGACGCCCGACGAGCGTGCGTTCGCTATCCACGATCGCTCCCACGCCCCGGCCCGGGTATGTCTCGAATTCCACGGGTTCGGTAGTCGGTGGCGATGTATGGCTCGTGACGGCCCGTGCGATCGGATGATCGCTAAACTGCTCGACCGCCGCGGCCCGTGTCAACAACTCATCCGATCCATGGTACTCGGTGATCTGCATCGTTCCCGTCGTGAGCGTCCCGGTTTTGTCGAAGGCGATCGTCCCCGTCTCGCTCGCCCGTTCGAATACCGAATCGTCGGTGATCACGACCCCTGCATCGAGTGAATCGCGTACCCCGGCAGCGATCGCCAACGGCGTCGCGAGCCCCAATGCACAGGGACAGGACACCACCAAGACGGTTAGCCCAGTTAGGAGCGCTTCGATGACAGTGGCGCCATCGACGAAATGCCATCCCGTTGCGATGATCGCAAGCACGATCACCACCGGGACAAACACCGCAGCGAGCCGGTCGGCCAGCTGTTGGACACCCGTCTCGGCGCTTTGGATCCCCCAGAGGAGATGGACCAGTCGATCGATCGTGTTCTCGGTGTCCGGATCGACGGCGAGGACCAGCGCCCCATCGGTGACGACGGCGCCGCCGATCGCTTCGTCGCCAGGTGTCTTCCGCACCGGCACCGATTCACCGGTGATGAGCGATTCATCAACCGCCGCCGTTCCTTCGATTATCGTCCCATCGATCGGGACGCGTTCACCCGGATTGACGATGATTTCCTCCCCGCCTTCGAGCGCCTCAACCGGGACCGATTCGACACCATCCTCGGTCCGACACCGGGCGGTCGTCGGCCGGTCGTCGGTGAGTTCGGTCAGATGACTGGCCGCCCGATCTTTCATCCGACGTTCGTATTCGTTGCCGATCGTCACGACCAGTACGATCACGACGGCGACATCGAAGTAGACATCAGTCTGACCGAGCACGAGTGCAAGGGTGCTGTAACTGTACGCCGTCACCGAGGCGAGTGCGATCAGGAGATCCATGTTGGGGTGACCCGAACGAAGGCTGACGTAGGCACCCCGGAGAATGGGATAGCCGGTGTAGCCCAGAACGACCGTCGACATAACCCAGATGTTGCCAAGGAGATACCAGCCGGCCGAGCCAGTGACGTCGAGCAGGAGATACTGCGGGTCGACGCCGAGATAGGTCGGGTACAAAAAGAGAATATACCACACCATGATCATCATTCCGAAGAACCCGCCGACGAGCAGCCGGCCGAGAGCAATCTGCCGTTCCTCGCCTCGTCCCTCGTCGAGATCACGGGCGTGATAGCCAAGGCCATCGATCACCGCCGGGAGCTCGGACTCCGCAATCACTGCGGGATCGTAGATCATCCGAACCATGCCGGACGGATAGCTGGCTTCGACGGCCTCGATACCGAGCGTGTCGATCGCGGTTCCTTCGATGAACGCCTCACAGGTCGCACAGTGCATGCCGTCGACGGCGAAAAACGCTTCCTCGCCGTCCGCCCCGGCCACGCTGGGACCCTCCTCAAGCGCGTCTCGAGCCGTCGCCGCATCTGCTGTCTCGACGTCGTCGAGCGTCCTGGCGACCTCGAGACAGCCCCGACAGCAGAACGTGCCAGTGACCCCCTCGCCGGTCACCGGCGGCTCCGGCGTCGGGAGCGCACAGAGCGAACAGCCGGTCGCTTCGTTAGCCACCGACGATCACCCCGGAATCAACCCCACGGCCAGCACCGGCGGCATCGGCAGTGGAATACTGGGGACCGGAACGCCGACGAGACGGAGTCCCTCGGTGAGGGGAATGGTTCCGAGCACGACGAAGACGGCCCCGAGCATGCGGTGGACACGAGCGCTCGTCGCCGGCGTCAGCGAGCCGACGGCTGTCCCGTAGGCGAACAGTGTCGGGAACGTGCCCAACCCGAGGGTCAACAGGGCCAACCCGCCCTCAAGCGGTGAGCCGCGACTGAATGCGAATAGAAAGGCAGGATAGAGCAACGGACACGGCAAGAGTCCATGGAACGCGCCAAGCCCGAGGATACCCAAGCCATCCACCCAGCGATCGACCCGGGCGACGACCAGGCCATGGATCCGATTGAACGCGGACCCTAACAGCGGCACCGTCGTGAGCACGTCGACAGCCGTCCCGCGGCTCAAGTAACCGATTCCGGCGATAATGACGACGTTCCCGATCAGAATGCCCACTCCGGCCCGAACGAGATCGCCGACCGCTATCATCGCCGTAGCCGCGAACACCACGCCGCCAAGCGCCCCCATCACCGCGCCGATCGCCGTATAGCTGACGGTGCGGCCGGCGTTGAACAGTGCATGTTGACGGAGCTCATACCAGGAGATAGCACCGCGTTCGTCCGTTTCCATTCGGTCGGCATACATCGTCACGAGCGGCCCACACATACCCAGACAGTGTGCACCGCCAAGGAGCCCGATGAGAAAGAACACGACTAACCCAGCGCTATTCGAGAGGGTGGACGGGATAAGTTGGGCGATCGTGAAGAGAGAAACAACCATCGAGTGAATTGACCCGGTGTCCGATCCTATTCGACGATCGATGATCCTCCGTCGGCAGCCATCTCGGCATCGTGTTCAGCTGCCGGGCCGAACATGACGTAGAGACTTGCGGCGATGACCACCACACTGACCACCGAGAGCCCCACGACCATC